>QGUP01000027.1 GCA_003242505.1 Bacillota bacterium | reverse complement strand
CGTATCCGGCCGACGGGCGGTGTACCCCCGGCAAGGTCCGGTCGCACGGGCCGCCGGCTCCCACTTCACCGCCGGCTCATGCCAGTGGGCGGGTTGTGAGCATTTCACAAGAGGGCGTGCCGCGGCAACAGGACCCGCTCCGGACAGGGCCGCGCCCGGGAGCCTGCGAGGACGCAGGCGGGGGTGGGAAACCGGTCCGGAGGCGCGGCGGCTCGCCCGCGGGAACAGGAGGAGGTATCGCAAGCATGCACTGCATGAGTGGCAGGCTGTGGCTGCCGGTAGGGCTGGCGCTCCTCACCCTGTTCATGGGCGGGTGCACGGGGAGCGCCCAGGGCCCGGATCCCCGACCGCCGGCATCTCCGGTCGCGTTACCGGAGACCCAGGAGGTCGCCGCACCGGTCGCGGTGAAGTCGCCCCCGGAGCCTCAGCCGGCAGCCGCACCGGAGCCGCCGCCGGCACCTGCACCCGGAACTGGGCCGGAAGCCCCGCCGAAGCGGCCGCCAGCGCCTCCACCCGCAGCGGGGCAACAGCCATCGTCGGCGGCTCCCCGGGCAGCCACAGCGGAAAAGCCATCAGCAGCCACAGCGGAAGGGCCGTCAGCAGCCGCAGATGAGCCTCCCCGGGAGAAGCGACAGGCGATGCCCATCCTCATGTACCACGAACTCGGCGAGGTTCCCCACCGGCTGTACGTGGGGCTCAGCGAGTGGGAGGCCCACCTGGACTTCCTGGCCCGGGAAGGGTACACCACCATCACCCTCGCCCAGCTGTACCGGCACATGACCAGCGGGGAGCCCTTGCCGGAGAAGCCGGTGGTGATCACCTTCGACGACAGCTACGCCAGCTTCTACGAGCACGCCTTCCCCCGGCTCCGGGAGCGGGGGTTTGTGGCAACCCTCTTCGTGATTACCGACCTGGTCAACCATCCGCGCCACGTGACCTGGGAACAGCTGCGGGAGATGGCGGCGGCGGGCATCGAAATCGGGGCCCACAGCGCAACCCACCCGAACCTCCGGGAGGTGGACGCCGGCCGCCTGGAGCAGGAGGTAGCCGGGTCCCGGAGGGCGCTGGAAGAGCAACTGGGGATGCCGATCCTCTTTTTCTCCTACCCGGGAGGCAGTTACGATGAAAAGGTCCTGGCCGCGGTGAAGGCAGCCGGCTACCTGGGGGCCGTCACCGTGGCCTCCGGCGCGGCCACCCCCGAGGACGACCCGTTCCAGTGGCCCCGGGTGACGGTCTACCGCGGGACCACCCCCGAAAAGCTGCAGGCCCTCATCGACGCCGCCCTGGCCCGGAGCGGCGGCTGAGCAGCCGCCGGAGCCCCTCGCCCCCGGTGAGACCCCCTCGCCCCGGGTCAGACCGCCTCACCCCGGGCCCGGCGGCCCTCGAGCCAGCACCGGCGGCACCGGGCCTCGTACTTGTCGTCGGCGCCGATCTCCACCACCGTGGTCTTGGGCCGGAGGGCAAAGGCCTTGGTCGCAGGCTCCCCGCAGACCACGCAGACCCCGTAAACGCTGGTGATGTTGTCCGCGATGGCCAAGAGCTGGGGCATGCACCCGAAGGGCTTGCCCTCGGAGGTCATGGAGAGCCCGGCCGCGATGACGTAGTGCCCCCGGTTGGCCAGTTCCTGCACCACCTCCACCAGTCCGTCGTCGAAGAACTGGGCCTCATCGATGCCGATGACGTTCGGCCGGTGGGTCTCCGCGTACCAGAGGATCTCGTAGGGGTTGTCCACATACCGGGCTTCCAGCCGGAGGCCGTCGTGGGAGACCACCTCTTCCCCCTCGGTGTACCGCCGGGCCACCGAGGGCTGAAAGACCACCGCGGTCCGCCTGGCCAGGATGAAGGTGCGGATCCGGCGGATCAGTTCCGTGGTCTTCCCCGCGTACATGCTCCCCGAGGTGATGACGTCAATCCAGCCGTAGTCGATGTTCCGATGCATACACGATCCCCCTTGCCGGGTTGGCACCCAGGCAAGGGGGTTCTCCACCTGGAGAGGCCAATCCTGCCAGCCGAGGGGTCCGCCCCCCGGCGCCGCCGGCGGGGGTGCCGGCCCAGGCAGCGGCCGGGTGGGCGCCCCCAATGGCGGAGGCGGCCCCGGGGGAGGCGGCCCCCCGGGCGGCGGGGACGGCCCCGGTGGCGGTAGGGACGCGGAGAAGTACCGGGCGAGCCCCAGGAGGATCGCGTGGGCGAGCCGGTCCTGGTATTCCGGGTCCCGGAGCCGCCGCTCCTCCTCGGCGTTGGACAGGAAGCCGACCTCCACGTTGGCGGCCGGGACCGGCGATCGCTCCAGCACCAGCTGTTTGATGGGCCGGTGGGTCCGGGTGGTCCCGGTCAGTTCCCGCAGGGCCCCCTGGAGGGCCTGGGCCAGCCGCTCCCCCTCCGGCCTGCCCCTGGGGTCGTAGAAGACCTGGGCCCCCTGCCAGCGGCTGTTGCGGCCGAGGGCGTTGGCGTGGATGGAGAGGAGCACGTCCGCCTGATGGATTTCCGCCAGCCGCACCCGGGCCATCAGCTCCTGCCGCCGGCGGGTGGTCTCCGTGGGCACCGCCTGGTCCCGGAGGTCGGTGTCCGTCTCCCGGGTCAGCACCGGCCGGGCGCCGGCCAGGAGCAGCAGGTCCCGGAGCCGGAGGGCGACGGCCAGGGTGATCTCCTTCTCCGGGGTCCCGGCCACCCCCACCACCCCGCCGTCGGGTCCCCCGTGGCCGGGGTCCAGGACGATGACCTTCCCCTCCAGGGCCCGGGCCACAGACTCGGGGCTGGCTCCAGCCTCCGGCGGAGGTTCCGGCCGCCCGGCCCGGGAACGGGTACCGGTCCACATCCCCCCGGCGAGGGCGGCGACGACCAGGAGGCCCACCAGGGCCGCCCGTCCCGGCCGCGGCGCCAGCCCCAGCGGCAGCCCCCTCTGCAACCCCGGCCGCGGCGCCAGCCCCCGCCGGCCCGGTCCCCGCTGCCTGCTCCCGTCCCGCCAGCCGAGCCTCGCCCCCAGGAGGGCGACCCACCCTCGTCTCCGGTCGCCCCGGCGCCCCGGCCCTTGGCCCATCGCCCCCTGCCCCCCTTCCGCGGCTGCCGCCCCAAGGGTATGCGGCCGCCGGGCCGGCCTTGCCAGTCCCGGATCCGCACCTGGTCCGGAAGGCCGGGCGGACAGCGGCGGGGGCCGTTCTCCCTGCTCCTTTGACAAGCCTGTACAAAGTGAATAGAATCGTAGGCAAGAAAAAGGCGATGAAGGGGAGGAGTAGCGCCGCATCCCCCTTCAGCGAGCCCGGGAGGGTGCAAGCCGGGCGGTGCGGAGCGGCGTGAAGCCGGCCCCGGAGCTTTCCGCCGAAATGGGCTGCCGCCCGGTGCCTGCCGGCCGGCGCCTGAGGCCCAGAGTAGGCCGGAACGGCTGGCTGCCGTTACCCAGCCGGGGTATGGTGGCGCCCGCCGGGGGCGGTTCGGGTCCCGGCGCCAGGACCAGGTGCCAGGGCCAGGCGACCGCACCGGATCGCGGCCCGTCACCCGGGCGCTGCGTAGCCGCCGAGGCCGGCGCCGCGAGGCGCCGGCGAAGCAGGGTGGTACCGCGGGACGACCCCGTCCCTGACCAGGGGCGGGGTTTGTTGTCTTTCCTTGCCGGGTTTGCACGGGAGATATCCTGACAGGAGGTGGCGGAGGGATGCTGACCTACGACCCTGCCGCGGTGGAATCCAAGTGGCGGCGGATCTGGGCCGAGCGGAAGGCCTGGGAGGTGGACCTGGACCGGGCGGAGCGGCCCTACTACACCCTGATGATGTTCCCCTACCCCTCCGCGGAGGGGCTCCACGTGGGGAACGTCTACGCCTACACCGGGGCCGACATCCACGGCCGGTTCATGGCCATGCGGGGCTACGACGTCTTCGAGCCCATCGGCTTCGACGCCTTCGGCATCCACAGCGAGAACTACGCCCTCAAGGTGGGGGAGCACCCGGCCCGGCTGGTCCGGCGGAACATCCGCCGGTTCACCGAGCAGCTCGAGCGGCTGGGGTGCCGGTTCAACTGGTCCCAGGCGGTGGACACCACCGACCCGGCGTACTACAAGTGGACCCAGTGGATCTTCCTGCAGCTGTACAAGGCCGGCCTCGCCTACCGGGCCCGGGCCCCGGTCCACTGGTGCCCGAGCTGCATGACGGTCCTGGCCGACGAGCAGGTGGAAGGCGGCCGCTGTGAGCGGTGCGACACCCCCGTCACCCGCCGGGAGCTGGAGCAGTGGTTCTTCCGGATCACCCGGTACGCCGACCGGCTCCTGGAACAGCTCGACCACCTGGACTGGTCCGAGAGCGTCAAGGCTGCTCAGCGCAACTGGATCGGCCGCAGCGCCGGAGTGACGGTCCGGTTTCCCGTCGAGGGGGGAGCCGGGGAGACCATCGCCTGCTTCACCACCCGGCCGGAGACCCTCTGGGGGTCACCTACCTGGCCCTGACCCCGGAGCACCCCCTCCTCCCCGGGCTGGCCACCCCGGAGCAGGCGCCCGCGGTCCAGGCCTACTGCGCCGAGGCCGCGGGGCGGACCGCGGTGGACCGGCTGGCCGGGGCCGGCACCGCGGCAGGGAGCACGCGGTGCTCCACCTTCTGTACACCCGGTTCCTCGTCATGGCTCTCCACGACCTGGGGCTCGTGCCCTTTGACACCCCGTTCCGCCGGTTCCGGGCCCACGGGGTGATCACCCGGGACGGGGCCAAGATGAGCAAGTCCCGGGGGAACGTGGTCAACCCCGACGAGTACTTCGACCGGTACGGTGCGGACACGCTCCGGACCTACCTGATGTTCATGGGGGCCTACAGCGAGGGCGGGGACTTCTCCGACGCCGGGATTCGGGGGGTGCACCGGTTCCTCCACCGGGTGTGGGCCCTGGTCCAGCGGTACCGGCAGCAGGGCCGGGACCGGGAGCCCGCCGGCCTCTCCCCCGACCGGCTCCGGACCCTCCACCGGACCGTGGCCCGGGTGACCCAAAACCTGGAGGGCCTGCGGTACAACACCGCGATCGCGGCCCTGATGGAGTTCGCCAACCACCTCCAGGCCCAGGACCTCCTCGCCCGGCGGGAGGTGGAGACCCTGCTCCTCCTCCTGGCGCCCTTCGCACCCTACATCACCGAGGAGTTGTGGGAGCAGATCGGCGGCCCCTTCTCCATCCACTACCAGCCCTGGCCCACCTACGACCCGGCCCTCGCCGAAGAGGAGGTCTGGGAAGTGGCGGTCCAGGTGAACGGCCGGGTGCGGGAGGTGCTCCGGCTCCCGCCCGGGGAGAGCCAGGAGGCGGTGGTGGCCGCAGCCCTGGCCGCGCCCCGGGTGGCGGCCGCCCTCCGGGGCCGTCCGGTGCGCCGGGTCTACTACGTGCCGGGCCGGACCCTCAACCTGGTGGTGGACGGGGAAGCGGCCGGGTAAAAAACGGGCCCGCGGCGATAAGGCCGCGGGCCCGTCGTACTCTGCTGTTCCCGTACGGCTGTACCCGAGGTCTGCAAGGCTCCAGTGGGGTACGGCTCTCGGAACGGGGGGGCGCCGTTAACGCTTGGAGAACTGCGGCGCCTTCCGGGCCTTCTTGAGGCCGTACTTCCGGCGCTCCTTCATCCGCGGGTCCCGGGTGAGGAAGCCGCCCTGCTTCAGGACCGGGCGCAGGGTCGCATCGGCCTTCACCAGCGCCCGGGCGATGCCGTGCCGAACCGCGCCGGCCTGGCCGCTGATGCCGCCGCCCACCACCCGGGCGTAGACGTCAAACTTCCCCAGGGTCTCGGTGGCCACCAGGGGCTGCTGGACCATCACCTGCAGGGCCTTGATGGGGAAGTACTGCTCCAGGGGCCGACCGTTGATCACGATGTTCCCAGTGCCGGGGAGCAGGCGCACCCGGGCCACGGCTTCCTTCCGCCGGCCAGTGCCCCAGAACTGGGCGGTCGCAAGAGCCATTCGACTTGCCTCCTCCTTCCGGCCTTAGATCTCCAGCGGCTCGGGCTTCTGGGCCGCATGGGGATGCTCGGGTCCGGCGTAGACCTTCAGCTTCCGGAACATCTTCCGGCCAAGCCGGTTCTTGGGCAGCATGCCCCAGACCGCCAGTTCGATCACCCGGGTGGGCCGGTTCTCAATCATCCACCGGGCGGTGAACTGCTTGACACCGCCCAGGTAACCGGAGTGCCGGAAGTAGATCTTCTTGTCCAGCTTCTTGCCCGTCAGCCGGATCTTTTCGGCGTTGATGACGATCACGTAGTCGCCGCAGTCGATGTGCGGGGTGAAGATGGGCTTGTGCTTGCCCCGGAGCACTGCGGCGACCTTGGCCGCCAGGCGCCCCAGGGTCTTGCCCGTCGCGTCCACGACGTACCACTTCCGCTGCACATCGGCGGGCGTGGCCATGTAGGTGGTTCTCACGGCAGTCCCTCCCACCGTCGGTGACTCTCCGGAAATGTACGGCAACGGCCGCGCCACGACCGCGCGAGGCGGTCGCCACGCCCGTACCGGCACGGGGCTGGGGACCGGCAGCAGGCGGGTGCACGAACCGAAAGACACACGCAGTCAACGTACAATATTCTAAGGCCCTGCCCTGGCAGTGTCAAGCAAGCCCGGGGCCGCTACTCATCGTACCAGACCCGCTCCAGGCAGAGCCCCCGGGCCGGGGCGGTCTTCCCCGCCAGTTCCCGGCGGCCGGTGGCCAGGGCTTCCCGGACCTGGTCCAGGGTGCGCTTCCCCAGCCCCACCTCCATGAGGGTGCCGGCCAGGATCCGGACCATGTTGTAGAGGAAGCCGTCCCCCTCGGCCTCGATCCGCAGGAGCCGGCCCACCGCCGGCCCCGGCGGCGGCTCCAGCACCTCCAGCCGGAAGAGGGTCCGGACCGTGGTCCTGGCGGAGCCGCCGGTGGACCGGAAGGCGGCGAAGTCGTGCCGGCCCTCGAGGATCCGGGCGGCGGCCCGCATCGCCTCCACGTCCAGGGGCTGCGGCTCCCAGGCGGCGTACCGCCGGAGAAGGGGCGAGGGGAAGGGGCTGTTGTCGATGGTGTAGCTGTAAAGCTTGCGCCGGGCGTGGAACTGGGCGTGGAACTCCGGGGGGACCTCCCAGGCCCCCACCACCTGGATGTCCGGAGGCAGCCGGCTGTTGAGGGCGTAGGGAAAGCGGTCCACGGGGATGCGGCTCTCGGTGTGGAAGTTGACCACCTGCCCCCGGGCGTGGACCCCGGCGTCGGTCCGGCCGGCGGCGTAGAGCCGAGGGGTCTCCCCGGTGGTGGCCCGGATCGCCTCCAGGAGCCGCTGGGCGATGCTCACCCCGTTGGGCTGGGGCGCCCAGCCGACGTAGTCGGTGCCGTCGTACTGGAGCAGTAGCTTGATGTTCCGCATGCCACCCTACCCCGCATCCGCATGCCACCCTACCCTGCAAGCAAGCGCAGGTAGACCACCCCCGCAGCAAAGGCCGCCACCGCCAGGGCCGTCACCCCGTCCCGCCAGGTGTACCGGAGTTCCCGCATCCGGGTCCGGCCCCGGCCCCCCCGGTAGCCCCGGGCCTCCATCGCCACCGCCAGCTCGTCGGCCCGGCGGAAGGCGGCGACGAAGAGGGGCACCAGGATGGGCAGGAGCGCCTGCATCTGGGCCAGGGGGCCCCGGACCCGCAGCCGGGCGCCCCGGGCCTGCTGGGCCCGGAGGATCCGCTGGGCCTCGTCGAAGAGGGTGGGCACAAACCGCAGGGCGATGGTCATCATCAGGGCCAGTTCCGCCGCGGGGAGCCCCAGGCGCTGGAAGGGCCGCAGGAGCCGCTCCAGGCCGTCGGTGAGGGCGATGGGGGTGGTGGTCAGGGTCAGGAGCGAGGTGACCAGCACCAGGAGCACCAGCCGGAGGGCCATCAGGCCGCCGAAGGCCAGCCCCTCCCGGGTGACCCGGAAGGGCCCCCAGCCCCAGAGGGTCTCCCCGGGGGTCATGAAGGCGTTGAAGGCCAGGGTGATCACGAGGAAGATCAGGATCGGCCTGAGCCCCCGGATCAGGGTGAGGGGCGGGATCCGGCTGGCCGCCATGGCCAGGAGGGCAAAGCCCGCGACCAGGTAGAACCCCTCGGGCTCCTTCACCAGGAAGATGAAGACGCTGTAGACCAGGGTGGCCAGGATCTTGGTCCGGGGGTCCACCTGGTGGAGGAAGGACCGGCCCGGGTAGTACTGGCCCAGGGTGATGTTAAACACCGGCCCTGCCCCCCTCGCGGCCGCCCTCCGGGCGCCGCTCCCGCCGGCGAGCCGCCAGGGCCGCGGTCACCTCGGCCACCGCCTCCCGGATGGTCACCGCCTGGCCGGGCACCGGCCAGCCCCGGGCCTTGAGGGCGTCCACCAGCTGGGCGGCCACCGGCGCCGCCAGCCCCAGGGCGGCCAGCTCCCGGTGCCGGCGGAAGAGCTCCCGGGGCGGGCCGTCCATCACCACCCGGCCCTGGTCCAGCACCACCACCCGGGTGGCGAGCTCCGCCACGTCCTCCATGGAGTGGGAGACCAGGACGATGGTCATCCCCTCCCGGTGGAGGTTCCGGATCAGGTCCAGGATCTCCCGGCGCCCCAGGGGGTCGAGGCCCGCCGCGGGCTCGTCCAGCACCAGGACGTCGGGGCGCATGGCCAGCACCCCGGCCAGGGCCACCCGCCGGGCCTGGCCGCCGGAGAGGGAGAAGGGCGACCGGGTGAGGAGTTCCTCCCCCAGCCCCACGGCCCGCAGCGCCCACCGGACCCGGCGCTGGACCTCTTCAGGGGCCAGCCCCAGGTTGGTGGGGCCGTAGGCCAGCTCCTCGGCCACCGTCGCGGCGAAGAGCTGGTGCTCCGGGTACTGGAAGACCAGGCCGACCCGCTGCCGCACCCGGGTGAGGTCGGTCCGGGGATCCGAGGTGTCCATGCCGAAGACCCGCACCCGGCCGGAGGTGGGGCGCAGAAGCCCGTTCATGTGCTGGACCAGGGTGCTCTTCCCGGACCCCGTCGCCCCGATGAGGCCGACGAACTCCCCGGGCCGGATGGTCAGGGAGACGTCCCGGAGGGCCTGCCACTGGGCCGGTGTGCCCGGGTTGTAGACGTACGAGACGTGCTCTAGCTCAATCGACATAGGGCCTCCACCAGCTCGTCGAGGGTGAGGATCCCCGGCGGCACCGGCACCCCGGCGGCCCGGAGCTCGGCGGCCAGGGCCACCACCGGCGGCAGGTCCAGGTGCAGGGCCCGGAGCCGGTCGGCCTGGGCGAAGATCTCCCGGGGCGAGCCCTCCAGCACCACCCGGCCCCGGTCCATCACCACCACCCGGTCCGCCCGGGCCGCCTCGTCCATGAAGTGGGTGATCAGGACCACCGCCACCCCGGCCTCCTCCCGGAGCCGGGTGACGGTGGCCATCACCTCGGCCCGGCCCCGGGGGTCGAGCATCGCGGTGGGCTCGTCCAGCACCAGGCACGCTGGCCGGAGGGCCAGGGCACCGGCGATGGCCAGCCGCTGCTTCTGTCCGCCGGAGAGCAGGTGCGGCGGCCGGTCCCGGAGGGCTGTGAGGCCGACGGCCGCCAGGGCTTCCTCCACCCGCCGGCGGATCTCCTCCGGCGGCAGCCCCTGGTTCTCGGGGCCGAAGGCGACGTCCTCCTCCACCACCGCGGCGACGATCTGGTTGTCCGGGTTCTGGAAGACCATCCCCACCCGGTCCCGGATGGCCCAGAGGTTGGCCGGGTCCCGGGTGTCCAGGCCGTCCACCCGCACCTCCCCCTCCTGGGGGAGGAGGAGGGCGTTCAGCAGCCGGGCCAGGGTGCTCTTCCCCGACCCGTTCCGGCCCAGGACGGCGACGAACTCCCCCCGGTAGACCCGAAAGCCCACCCGGTCCAGGGCCAGCACCGGCTCCCCGCCCGGCGGCCCCGGATAGCGGTAGGTCACATCCCGCACCAGGATGTACGGCTCCGACGGCTCCCCGCGACGGGACGCCACTGCCCATCATCCTTTGCCTGAGAAAAACAGGAGCCGCCGGCGTCTCGCCGGCGACTCCGGCCCCTTACACCAGCTCGAGAATCGCCAGCGGGGCGGCATCGCCCCGGCGGTACCCGGTCTTCAGCACCCGGGTGTAGCCGCCGTTGCGGTCCTTGTACCGCGGGCCAATCTGGTCAAAGAGCTTCTTGGCAACGCTCTCGTCGTAGAGGAAGGCCAGCGCCCGGCGGTAGTTGGCCAGGCCGCCCTCTTTGGCCAGCGTGATCAGATGATCCGCGATGCGGCTGGCTTCCCGGGCCTTGGCCTCGGTGGTCTCAATCCGCTCCTTGTCCAGCAGGGCGGTCACCAGGGAGCGGAGGAGCGCTTTCCGCTGGTCCTTGGTGCGCCCCAGCTTGCGGTAGCCGCGCGCCATCTGCTTCTACCCTCCCGGTCCTCAGTCGTCGCTCTGTCGCAGGGAGAGCCCCAGTGCCGCCAGCTTGGCCTTGACCTCTTCCAGCGACTTCTTGCCCAGGTTGCGGACCTTGATCATCTCCTCATCGGTCTTCGCGCACAGCTCGCCGATGGTGTTGATCCCGGCCCGCTTCAGGCAGTTGTAGGAGCGCACCGACAGGTCCAGTTCCTCGATGGGCAACTCCAGGAGCTTGGACTTGTCGTTCTCGTCCTTCTCGACCATGATCTCCATCTTCTCGGCCGTATCGGTGAGGCCGACGAAGAGGTTGAGGTGCTCGGTCAGGATCTTCGCCGCCAGGGAGCAGGCCTCGTCCGGCCGGATGGTGCCGTTGGTCCAGACCTCCAGGGTCAGCTTGTCAAAGTCGGTCTGGTGGCCCACCCGGGTGTGCTCCACCGTGTAGTTCACCCGGCGGATGGGGCTGAAGATGCTGTCCACCGGGATCATGCCCAGGGGCATGTCCGGGGTCTTGTTCCGCTCCGCCGGCCGGTACCCCCGGCCCCGGTCGACGTGGATCTCCATGTACAGCCGGCCGTTGTCCACCGTGGCGATGTGCAGGTCCGGGTTCATGATCTCCACGTCGGGGTCCCGGATGATGTCACCGGCCTTGACTTCCATGCTGCCCTCGGCCTCGATCCGGATCACCTTCGGACCGTCCGAATGGAGCTTGAGCGCCAGCTGCTTCAGGTTGAGGATGATGTCGGTGACGTCCTCCACCACCCCGGGGACGGTGGAGAACTCGTGCAGGACGCCCTCGATCTTAACGGCGGTGACCGCAGCACCCGGCAAGGACGACAGGAGGACGCGCCGCAAAGAGTTGCCGAGAGTGATCCCATAACCCCGCTCCAGGGGTTCGACCACGAACCTCCCGTACTGGTTATCGGGAGACATCTCCACGATCTCGATCCTGGGCTTCTCCATCTCCATGACCATCTGAGATACCCCCACTTCCTCTCGGCCGGCGGCTGTCCACTCCACCTGCCCGCCGGTGAAGCTGCCCCCTGATTAGCGGCTGTACAGCTCGACGATGAGGTGCTCCTGGACGGGGGCATCGATCTCGTCCCGGGTCGGCAACCGCAGCACCGTGCCCCGCATCGCCTCGGGCTCAAAGCTCAGCCAGGCCGGCACGGTGTGGGCCCCGCCCGCCTCGAGGTTCTCCTTGATCCGGGGATGCTCCCGGGAGTTCTCCCGCACCGCCACCACATCGCCGGGCCGGACCAGGTAAGACGGGATGTCCACCTTCC
>QGUP01000026.1 GCA_003242505.1 Bacillota bacterium | reverse complement strand
CCGCCGCGCCGGCCCGGCCTCCGGCCTCCAGGGCGCTGGGGCGCTGGGCGGCCTCCGGCCGGGCCCGGCCCTCGGCCTGGGCTAGGCTCCGCCGGTCCCGGGCGGCCTCGGTGAGCCGGTAAAGCTCCGCCCGGGCCTCTTCCAGGGCCGCCTCCGCCTCCGCCAGGGCCGCCCGGGCCGCCTGCTGCTCCGCCTCGGCCCGGCCGAGTTCCTCCGCCGCCTCCCGGGCGCCGGCGGCCGCGGACTCGGCCCGGTCCCGGTCCGCCGCGAGTTGAGCCCCGAGCCGCTGGAGCCGCTCCTCAAGGTCGCCGATCTCCCGGCGGCCCCGCTCCGCCTCGGCCTCGGTCTGGGCCAGTTCCTGCCGGTGGAGCCGGAGGGCCCCCTCAGCCCGCTCGTACCGGGCCGCGGCCTCCACCGCCCGGGCCTGGAGCGCCCCGGCCTCCTGCTCCAGCGCGCCGGCCAGCTGCCGGGCCACCTCCAGGGCCTGCTCCGCCTCCTGGAGCCTGAGCTCCACCTCCTGGAGCCGGGCCCGGCCTGCCGCCACCTGCTCCCGGGCCGAGGCCAGGTCCGCCGCGGTCTGCCGGAGGGACCGGGCCAGGAGCCCCACCTCCAGGTCCCGGAGCTCGCCGGCCAGGGCGTTGTACTGCCGGGTCCGCTCCGCCTGCTGGGCCAGATCCCCGAGGCGGGCCTCCAGTTCGCCGATGAGGTCCCCGAGGCGAAGGAGGTTCTGCTCGGTCTCCTCCAGCTTCCGGGCGGCCTCTCGCTTGCGGACCTTGTACCGGGTGATCCCCGCGGCCTCCTCGAAGAGGGCCCGGCGCTCCTCGGGCCGGGCCAGCAGGATCTCGTCGATCCTCCCCTGGCCGATGACCGAGTAGTTCTCCTTGCCGATGCCGGTGTCCAGGAAGAGCTCCTGGATATCCCGGAGCCGGCAGGGGGTGCGGTTGATGAAGTACTCGCTCTCCCCCGCCCGGTCGATCCGCCGGGTGATCACCACCTCGGTGTAGGCCAGGGGCAGGTAGCCGTCGCTGTTGTCGAAGGTAATGGAGACCTCCGCGTAGCCCAGGGGGCGGCGGCCCTCGGCCCCGTTGAAGATGACGTCCTCCATCTTCTGCCCCCGGAGCTCCCGGGCACTCATCTCCCCCAGGACCCAGCGGATGGCGTCGGCGATGTTGGACTTGCCGGAGCCGTTGGGACCCACCACCGCCGTGAGCCCGGGCCCGAACTCCAGCACCGTCCGTTCGGCAAAGCTCTTGAACCCCACGAGTTCCAGCCGTTTGAGGTACATGGATTCCTCCGCAGGCCACCCCCGGCCCCGGGGGGAGGGGGTGGTTGTCACCGGCTATTGTACCATGGCCCCTCCCGCCCCCGGAACAAAAGAGCCGGCCGGTGCGACCGGCCGGTTCCCCGACTTTCGTTTGTTACCGGGGCTCCACGATGAAGCGGATCGCTGTGCGCTCCTCGCCGTCGATGTCGATCTCGGCGAAAGCAGGCACTGCAACCAGGTCGATGCCGTTGGGAGCCACGTACCCGCGGGCGATGGCGATGGCCTTGACGGCCTGGTTCACCGCCCCGGCCCCCACCGCCTGCACCTCCGCGGAGCCCTTCTCCCGCAGCACGGCGGCCAGTGCCCCAGCGACCGACTTGGGCTTGGACTGAGCTGAAACCTTTAGTACCTCCATGGTCCACCTTCCTCCCAGTTGCGTCTTTGGGTGTGGTTGGCTCCACTATTTCTATTCAGCGTGGCCCCCCAGATTCCTCTTGACCTTTTCTAAACTTTTAGCCTAATAGTTTCTATTCCACCCCTGGGACGCAAAAGAGACCTTCGATAGTTCCACCGAAATGGAAAAAGGACGTGGCCCGAAGGGGCACCTACACGACGGGGCCCGCGGTCAGGGGTCGTCCCCCCGCCGCGGGCCCTTCGGTCGCCTCCGGGTCCGACGCCGCCCCCGGGCCCTGGCCGCTGCTCCCGGCCCGGCGCTGCTGTCCCCCGGGCCCGGTGCGGTCTCCCGGGCCCCGCCGCTGCCCGTGCGGTCACAGCCCGAGGTGCGCCAGGGCCTGCCGGGCCGCCTCCTGCTCCGCCTCCCGCTTGGAGGAACCTTCCCCCGTCCCCAGGGCGCGGCCGGCCACCAGGACCCGGACCCGGTAGCGCCGGGCGTGGTCCGGCCCCTCCTCGGCCACCACCTCGTACCGGGGCGGCTCCCGGTGCTCCCGCTGGGCCCACTCGAGGAGCCGGGCCTTGTAGTTGGGGTTGAGGTGGCCGGCCACCGCGGCCTCCACCTCCGGGGCCAGTTCCCGGAGGACAAAGGCCCGGGCGGCCTCGAGCCCCGCATCGAGGTAGATGGCCGCCACCAGGGCCTCGAAGGCGTCCGCGAGGTTGGAGTCCCGGTCCCGGCCGCCGATGAGCTCCTCCCCCCGGCCGAGCCGCAGCATCGGCCCCACCCCCAGGGCCCGGGCCCGCCGGGCCAGGGTCGGGGCCGCGACCACCGCGGCCCGGACCCGGGTCAGTTCCCCCTCCGGGGCGCCGGCCAGGTGCCGGTAGAGGTAGTCGCTCACCGCCAGCTCCACCACCGCGTCCCCCAGGAACTCCAGCCGCTGGTTGGATTCCCCGCCGTGCTCGTAGGCGTAGGTGGGGTGGGTGAGGGCCAGGGTGAGGAGCCCGGGGTCCCGGAACCGGTGGCCCAGGGCCTGCTCCGCCCAGGTCAGGGCTGCGGCCTCGTCCATCCTCCCTACGGCCCCATCCCTGTTCCCTGCGGCCTCGTCCATCTTCCCGCTCCCCTCACTCTGGCCGCCAGCGGCGGAAGATCAGGGTGGCGTTCTGGCCGCCGAAGCCGAAGGAGTTGGAGAGGGCCACATCGATCCGGGCCGGCCGGGCCTTGTTGGGGACGTAGTCCAGGTCGCACTCCGGGTCGGGCTCCTCCTGGTTGATGGTCGGCGGCAGGATCTGCTCCTCCAGGGCCTTGACGCAGGCGATGGCCTCCACCGCCCCCGCGGCCCCGAGGAGGTGGCCGTGCATCGACTTGGTGGAGCTGACCGCCAGCCGGTAGGCGTGCTCGCCGAAGACCGCCTTGATCGCCCGGGTCTCCGCCGCATCCCCCTGGGGGGTAGAGGTGCCATGGGCGTTGATGTAGTCCACGGCCTCGGGGGGAATCCCCGCGGAGGCCAGGGCCCGGCGCATCGCCCGGGCGCCCCCCTCGCCGCTCTCCGGGGGCTGGACCATGTGGTAGGCGTCCGCGCTCACCCCGTAGCCGATGACCTCCGCGTAGATCCGGGCGCCCCGGGCCTGGGCGTGGCGGAGGGTCTCCAGGACCAGGATGCCGGCCCCCTCGCCCATGACGAACCCGTCCCGGCGGGCGTCGAAGGGCCGGGAGGCCTTCTCCGGCTCGTCGTTCCGGGTGCTGAGGGCCTGCATCGCGGCAAAGCCGGCGATGGCGATGGGGACGAAGGCCGCCTCGGAGCCGCCGGTGAGGATCACGTCCGCCTTGCCGTGCCGGAGGGCGTCAAAGGCCTCGCCGATCGCGTGGCTCGCGGAAGCGCAGGCGGTGACGGTGGTGAGGTTGGGACCGTTGAGCCCGAAGTAGATGGCGATCTGCCCCGCCGCCATGTTCGCGATCATCATCGGGATCAGGAAGGGGCTGATCCGCTTAGGCCCCCTGGTCATCATGACCTCAAACTGTTCGGACAGGGTCTCGATGCCGCCGATGCCGCTGCCGAAGTAGACCCCGACCCGCTCCCGGTCCACGTGGTCCAGGTCGAGGCCCGCGTCCCGGAGGGCCTCCTGGGCCGCGGCGATGGCAAACTGGACGAACCGGTCCATCCGCCGGGCCTCCCGGCGGTCCAGGTACCTCAGGGGGTCGAAGTCCTTGACCTCCGCGCCGATGCGGCACTCCATCTGGGAGGCGTCAAACCGCTCGATGGGCCCCACGCCGCTCCGCCCGGCCTTGAGCGCCTCCCAGAAGGTAGGGACGTCCAGACCCAGTGGCGTGATGGCGCCCAGGCCGGTCACCACAACCCGCTCCGCCATGTCGGAACCTCCCGTTGCTCGATCCGCCCTACCCAGGCCGGGTGTGTCTCGACAAGATCACGTGTGTCTCCCGCGGGTGTTTCTCCATCGGGCGCTTCCCTGACTGGCCTTCAAAAAAGTCCCGTACGCCGCGGAGAAAAGCCGCGCCGGTACGGGACTCCTTGCCAAACACAGGCCTGTTGAGACCGGCCGATGGCCCCGTCGGAGTAAGCTTAGAGCCTTTTCCGGATGTACTCCACCGCGTCGTTGACCACCGCGATCTTCTCGGCGTCCTCGTCGGGGATCTCCAGGTCGAACTCCTCCTCCAGGGCCATGATCAGCTCGACGATGTCGAGGGAGTCGGCCCCCAGGTCGTCGATGAAGTGCGCCTCCGGGGTCACCTCGGACTCATCCACACCCAACTGATCGACGATGATAGCCTTGACTTTCTTGAAGATCTCTTCCTTGCTGGGCATGCTGGTTTCACCTCCCCCCGGGCATCACGGGAAGCTGGTCTGAGGGGTAGATCTCAGTGCATGGTCATGCCGCCGTCCACCGCCAGGGTCTGGCCGGTGATGTACCCGGCCGCTTCCGAGGCGAGGAAGACCACCGCGGCCGCCACCTCCTCCGGCCGCCCCAGCCGGCCGGCCGGGATGGCGGAGAGGAAGGCCTGCCGTTGCTCTTCGCTGAGGCTGTGCAACATTCCTGCATCGATGGCCCCCGGAGCGACGGCGTTGACGGTGATGTTGCGGGAAGCCAGTTCCCGCGCCAGGGCTTTGGTAAAGCCGATGACCCCTGCCTTGGCCGCCGAGTAGTTGACCTGGCCGGCGTTGCCCGTCAGCCCCACCACCGAGGCGATGTTGATCACCCGGCCCCACCGCTGCTTGACCATCGGCCGGACGGCGGCCCGGGTCACCAGGAAGATCCCCTTCAGGTTGGTGTCGAGGACCTCGTCCCACTCCGACTCTTTCATCCGCAGCAGGAGGTTGTCCCGGGCGATGCCCGCGTTGTTGACCAGGATATCGAGCCGGCCGAAGGCGGAGAGGGCCGCCTCGGTGAGCGCCTCCGCCTCCTCCGCCCGGGTGATGTCGGCCCGCACCGCCCGGGCTTCGCCCCCCTGGGCGGCGATGGCCGCCGCCAGCTCCTCCGCGGCCTCGGCACTGCGGCTGTACCCGAGGATCACCCGGGCCCCTTCCCGGGCGAGGGCGAGGGCGATGGATCGCCCGAGGCCGCCTGTGGCGCCGGTTACAACCGCCACCCGGTTGGCTAGCAACATATTAGCAGACCCTCCCCCCAGCAATCAAGGAGTTTGCCCAGAGACTGGTTATCCTCCACGTTAAATACTCGCAACTTTCGGTCGATCCGCCGGACGAACCCGGAGAGGGTCCGGCCGGGGCCCACCTCGACGAAGGTGTCCACCCCGTCGGCCACCATCCGGCGGACCGACTCCTCCCAGCGCACCGGGGAGGAGACCTGCCGGATCAGCAGTTCCCGGATGGCTTCGGGCTCCCGGACGTAGTCCGCGGTGACGTTGGCCACCACCGGGATCCGGGCCGGCGCCAGGGGCACCGCCTCCAGGTCCCGGGCCAGCCGCTCCCCTGCCGGCGCCAGGAGCTTGCAGTGGAAGGGCGCGCTCACCGGGAGGATCACCGCCCGGGCCGCGCCGGCGGCCTGGGCAAGGCGCACCGCCTTCTCCACCGCGGCCACGTGGCCGGCGATCACCACCTGCCCCGGGCAGTTGTAGTTGGCCGGCTCCACCCAGCCCACATCCTGGGCCTGGCGGCAGATCTCCTCCACCGCATGGGCTTCCAGCCCCAGGATCGCGGCCATGGTCCCCTGCCCCAGGGGCACCGCCTCCTGCATGTAGATCCCCCGGCGCCGAACCAGGTCCACCGCGCGGCGGAACTCCAGCACGCCGGCGGCCACCAGGGCGGTGTACTCTCCGAGGCTGAGACCCGCCACCACGTCCGGCTCCAGCCCCCGTTCCCGGAGGAGGGCCAGGGTGGCCACGGAGACCGTCAGGATCGCCGGCTGGGTGTTGGCGGTCTCCTGGAGCCGCTCCTCGGGGCCCTCGAAGCAGAGCCGGGCGAGGTCAAAGCCCAGGACCTCGCTGGCCTCGTCGAAGTACCGGCGGAACTGGGGGTACTGCTCCGCCAGTTCCCTGCCCATGCCCACGTACTGGGCTCCCTGGCCGGGGAAGATGAACGCGACCTTCCCCAACCTCGCCCCCACCTCCTCTGCCTGCATCGCGCATCCCTGGGGTGGACCACCGGGTCGCCACGGCCCTGTATGGACCGCCCGGTGTCCTCGCCCCGGGCGCCGGCTACCCGGTCACCTCGTACATGGCAATGCCCACGGTCCCCGGCCCCGCGTGGCAGGCCACCACCGGCCCCAGGGGCGCCAGATAGCTCTCGACCATCTGGTACTGCTTCTGGAAGGCCTCGAGCCAGGCCCGACCCTCGTCGGGGTCGGTGGTGTAGAGGACCGCGGCGGCCACCTTCCGGCCCGGGGGGATCCGCTCGGCCATGATCTCGAGGCACCGGGGCAGCACCCGGGACCGGCCCCGGACCTTGTCCGCGGCGGCCACCACCCCGTCCTCCACCTGGAGGACCGGCTTGATGTTGAGAAGTCCCCCCACCAGGGCCTGGGCCCGGCCGATCCGGCCGTTCCGCTGCAGAAACTCCAGGGTGTCCACCCCGAAGAGGATCTGGAGCCGCCGGGCCACCGCCCGGGCCTCGGCTGCCACCTCCGGGAGGCTCGCCCCCCGCTGGGCGACCCGGGCCGCGGCCAGGACCACCAGCCCGAGGCCCATGGAGACGCTCCGGCTGTCCACCAGTTCGATCCCCCCGGGATTCCCCAGCATCTCCGCCGCGATCTGGGCGGACTGGAGGGTCCCGGACATGTCCGCGGAGATGTGGATGGAGCAGATGGGCTGCCCGGCGGCCTCCAGTTCCCGGTAGACGGTCAGGAAGTCCCCCGGGGCCGGCTGGGAGGTGCGGGGATGGTGCGGGCTCAGGCGAAGCTTCTCCCAGAAGCCTTCCGGGGTCATCTCCACCCCGTCCTTGAACACCTCATCGCCGAAGTGCACGTTGAGGGGAACCACCCGGATCCCCAGCGCCTGCCGGAGCTCTGCCGGCAGGTCCGCGGTGGAGTCGGTCACCACCGCCACCCGCGCCATCGACCTCGCCCCTTTCCCATATCCTCATCCCGGCCGGGGGCCACCGGGCCCCCGGCCCATACCCCTGTCGGGGGCCACCGGGCCCCGGCTGCCGGCCCCACCGGGGGGCCGGCGGGCTCCCGGCTACCGGCCCCACCGGAGGGCCACCGCTCCCCAGACCAGGCCGGCGCCGAAGGAGACCAGCAGCAGGAGGTCCCCGTCCCGGATCCGGCCCGCCTGCCAGGCTTCCGCCAGGGCCAGGGGGATCGCGGCCGCAGAGGTGTTGCCGTAGCGGTCCAGGTTGACCACCACCTTCTCCCAGGGGATCCCGAGCCTCTCCACCGCGGCCTCGATGATCCGGAGGTTGGCCTGGTGGGGGACCAGGAGGTCCACGTCCCCGGGGGTGAGCCCCGCCTGGGCCAGCACCCGGAGGGTGGACTCGCTCATCACCCGGACCGCGAACTTGAAGACCTCCTTGCCGTTCATCTTGATGTAGTGGAGCCGCTGCTCCACCGTCTCGTGGGAGGCCGGGTGCTTGCTCCCGCCCCCGGGGAGGTAGAGGTGGTCCCGGCCGCTGCCGTCGGCCCCCAGCTCCAGGCCGAGGATCCCCCGGCCCTCGGAGACCGGCTCCAGCACCGCCGCCCCCGCGGCGTCGCCGAAGAGGACGCAGGTGCTCCGGTCCTGGTAGTCGGTGATCCGGCTGAGGGTGTCCGCGCCGATGACCAGGGCCTTCTCGTAGAGGCCGGTGGCCACCATCTGGCTCGCCACCCCGAGGCCGTAGAGAAACCCCGGACAGGCCGCCGAGATGTCCATCGCTGCCGCCCGGCGGGCCCCGAGGGCGTCCTGGACCAGGCAAGCAGTGGCGGGGAAGACCATGTCCGGGGTGACGGTGCCTACTACGATGAGGTCCAGTTCCTCAGGTTTGACTCCGGCCATCTGGAGGGCTTGCCGGGCGGCCTCGACCGCCATGGTCGAGGTGGTCTCCTCCGGCCCGGCAATCCGCCGCTCCCGAATCCCTGTCCGGGTGACGATCCACTCGTCGGAGGTCTCCACCATGCGTTCCAGGTCGGCGTTGCTGAGGACTCGCTGCGGGGCGTAGGCGCCGATGCCGGTGATGCCCACCGGTCGGACCCGCTTATCCATCTACCGGCGCTACTCCTTTCCTTCCCTGGGCTCGGAATCGGGGCGGGCGGCCGCCCCCCTGCCCTTCTCCCCCGCCCCGGCCAGGATCGCCCCAAGGGCGTCCGCCATCCGGGGGATCGCCTGCCCCTCCAGGAGGCCCTTCATGACCCGAAGGCCGCTCAGGATCGCCCGGGCGTCGGAGGCCCCGTGGCACTTGACCACCGGCGCTTTGAGGCCCAGGAGCGGCGCCCCGCCGTACTCGGTCCAGTCGGTAGTGCGCCGGACCCGCCTCAGGGCCGGGCGGGCCAGGAGCCCTCCGACCCGGGCCAGGGCCGAGGAGGCGAAGGCGTCCCGAACCATCCCCATCAGGGCCATGGCCGCCCCTTCGTAGGTCTTGAGCACCACGTTGCCGGTAAAGCCGTCGGTCACCACCACCTCGGCGGCGCCGAAGGGCACGTCCCGGGGCTCCACGAACCCGATGAACCGGATGCCGGGGACCTCCTTCAGCCGCGCGTAGGCCTCCTTCACCAGGGCGTTGCCCTTCTCCGCCTCGGTGCCGATGTTCAGGATCCCGACCCGGGGCTCAGCCATCCCCAGGGCCGTCTGGGCGTAGACGCTCCCCATCACCGCGAAGTGGACCAGGTGCTCCGGCCGGTTCTCTGCGTTCGCCCCCACGTCCAGGAGGAGGACCGGCCGGCCGCTCCGGGTGGGCACCGGGGTCCCCAGGGCCGGCCGGTCCACCCCGTCCATCCGGCCGACGATGAAGAGCCCCGCGGCCAGAAGGGCCCCGGTGCTGCCCGCGGAGAGCATCCCGTCGGCCTGGCCTTCCTTGACCAGCCGGGCCGCCACCACCAGGGAGGCGTCCTTTTTCCGGCGCACCGCCTGCACCGGCGGCTCGTCGTAGCCGATCACTTCCCCCGCGGGGACGACCCGCACCCCCGGCGGCCGGCCCCCTCGGGCCCGCAGTTCCCGGTCGATGGCCTCCTCCCGGCCGACCAGCAGGATCTCCAGGCCCAGGGTCCGGGCCGCGGCGAGGGCCCCTTCCACCACCGCGCCCGGGGCGTGGTCCCCGCCCATGGCATCAACTGCGACTCTCAGACCGCTCGCCCCCCATCACCCGGACCGGGTCCACCGCAAAGACCACGAACTTGCCCCGGAAGACCTTCTCCGGACCCACCCGGGTCTCCACCAGCACCACGTGGTGGTCCCCCTTCCGGCGGATTACCTCCGCCTTGGCCACCAGCCGCTCCCCGACGTAAACCGGCCGCTTGAACTTGATGTTGGCCAGGCCCGTCAGGGCCACGTCCGCGTCCAGGAGGGCGATGGCCAGGGACTCCGCCTGGGCATAAATGTACTGCCCCCGGATGACCCGGGTGCGCTCGAAGGCCATCTCCTCGGTGGTCTCCAGGATGGAAATACCGCTCTGGCCCAGGGTAATGTCGATGAGTTCCCCGACGATCTCCTTGGCCCCCAGGGCCCGCACCACCCCGTAGGTCCGCTCGGCGACGGACTTGGTCCGCTCCCGCAGTTCCGGGATCCCCAGGGCGAGGCGGTCGAGCCGGATGGTCTGCACGCTGACGCCGAAGATCCGGGCGAGTTCCTCGTCGCTGAGGAAGGGGTTCTCCCGCAGTTTCTCCCGCAGCATGACCTGCCGGTCCCGCTTCCGGAGGCCCGGTGCCACCTGCGATCCCTCCCGGGGCGATGCCTGTCGGGTCGGTCGGGCTGTCTTAACAGGAGATTTTAGTAGCAGGTACTATCAGTATACGCAGAACACCGGTCCCACGCAAGGGTTTCCAGCCGCACGAAATGGTTTCCATCCCCACCCAGGGGTTTCCAGCCGCAGCCGCGGGTTGCCGCGCGGAACCGGGCCGGGAAACAACACAGGCGAGGAGCCCGTGGACTCCTCGCCTCGCATCCGGCGGGAACCTCCGCCGCCGGAGCCGCGCCGCCGGCCAACCGGGCCATGGGGCCAACGGTCCGACTACGACTCCGCGGCAGCGGTCTCCTGGCTCACCACCTGGCGGCCAGCGTAGTAGCCGCAGGTGGGACAGACATGGTGGGGCAGCTTGGGCGAGCCGCACTGGGAGCACTCCACCAGGGTGGGAGCCGCCAGCCGGAAGTTCTGGGCCCGGCGCTGCGCCTGCTTGCGGTTGGTCGTCTTTTTCTTCGGAACTGCCATCTCGTCTCCCCCCTTCTAGCCGCCGGCCTCCGGATTGTCCAGGAGCTTCCGGAGCACAGCGAGGCGAGGATCGCCAGCCTCGGGCTCACACCGGCAGGGTTCTTCGTTGAGGTTGACGCCACAGCCCGGACAGAGTCCCGCACAGTCCGGCCGGCAGAGGGGCTTCATGGGCAGCGCCAGCAGCAGGTGCTGGCGCACCACTTCGGCCACGGGAATCAGGCCGTCCGCCACCACGACAAAGGTAGACCCGTCGTCGGCGGCCTCGAGTTCCGCCGACCCGACGGCCACCGGCCCGGTTCGGAACTCCTCGGCAAAGGTCAGGTGCACAGAAAACCGGTACGGCTGCAGGCACCGGCCGCAGGCGAGTTCCACCTCGCCCTGGAGCCGGAACTGCACCAGGGCGCCTTCCTCGGTGCCGACGACCTCGGCGGTGCCGGTCAGGGGTCCCGGCACGCCGAGCACGTCCGCCCCCAGGTCCCCGGGGTCCAGCCCGACGGTGAGGGGGACCTCCATGGCGGCACCCGGTTGGCCCACCACCTCGCTGACGTCGAGTTGCACGGGGCCTCACCTCGCCGGAAAAGGCACACGACGTATTATAGGCCGTCTCCGATCCCATTGTCAACGCGACGGGTTCCACCTATCCCCATCCCTGTCGGGCCGATGCCCGGAACCCCGCTCCCCGCGCAGACCGGCGCCCCTACCCCGTGGGGTCGGTGCCGGGCGCCCCGGACCGGTGGGCCCGGAGCCAGGCCACCGCCTCCGCGACGCTCCCCACCGGCACCACCTCCACCCGGGTGGCGACGGCCCGGGCTTCCTCGTAGTTCTCCCGGGGGACAAAAAGCACCCGGGCCCCGGCGGCCTCCGCGGTGTAGACCTTCTGGGCGACGCCTCCTACCGGCCCGACCCGGCCCTCGGGGTCCACCGCGCCGGTGCCCGCCACCCGGAGGTCCCCGGCCAGAGGCTCCCCGGTCAGTTGCTCCACGATCTCCAGGCTGAAGATCAGCCCCGCGGAGGGGCCCGTGATCCCCCCGGGTTCCAGTTCCACCGCCAGGGGCAGATCGACGGCATAGGCGTCCCGGACCAGGAGGCCCAGGGCGGCGCCGTCCCCGCCCGGGCCCCGCCGGGGGGGACCCGCAACTCCAGCCCGGGTCCCCCCCCCTCCCAG
>QGUP01000408.1 GCA_003242505.1 Bacillota bacterium | reverse complement strand
GCTTCAGGCTGGCCACACCGGCGTGCGGGCGAGAGACCCGCCCACGCCCAGGTGGTGCTGGGGATCTCAGCGGAGATGTCCCTGGTTGTCGCCCGGTTTGTGGAGGTGCAGGGTTCCGCCCGTCAGCTATGGCAGGCCCTCACTGACCCCTGGCAGCTCACCGCCTGGTTCTGCGACGAGGCCGACGTCAACCTCGAGTCTGGCCTCTACCGGTGCGCCGGACCGCACCTGCCCCCGGAGGCCCGTGTGGAGCGGCTCCTCGCCTGGGAGCCGGAACGCCTCCTCACCTTCGCCTGGACGGCGGAGGGCGACGAGACCGTGACCTTCCGGCTCCGGCCCGCGGGGACCGTCACCCGGCTGGAGGTCACCCACCTGCGGCACCGGGATGACGCCCCACCGAACTGGCGCATCCTCACCGACTGCCTCTGGGCCTACTACACCGTCCTGCTGAAGCAGTGGGTGGAGACCGGCCGCACCGGCTTCCGCCTCCCCTTCGACCCCAACCCGCCCTCGGTCATCCGGTTCCAGCTCCGCTGCCCGGTGGCCCCGGAAGAGGTCTTCGCCGCGCTGACCCGGCCGGACCGGCTGGAGAAGTGGATCGCCAACCGGGCCCAGGTCGAGCCCTGGGCAGGCGGCCGGTATGACCTGGGCTGGGGCGCCCACGGCGAGGACGGCCCCGGCCACATCACCCGGTGGGAGGAGGGGCGCCTCCTCGGGTACACCTGGTTTGAGTCCGGGCGCCAGACCGAAGTGCTCTGGCGGATCCGGCCCGATGCGGAGGGCGCGGTGGTGGAACTCGAGCACGGGGATTTCGGAGACCAGGTCGCCACCTGCCTTGGCTGCCGGCTGGGCTGGGCCGACTGGCTCAACGTCCTCTGGCTGCACCTCCTGGGCCGGCCGGCCTCCCGGACCTGGCGGGGCGTGGTGCCGGCGGCTTCCGTCCCGCCGGAAGGCTGAAGCGTCCCGCCGTCCTCCGGCCCTGAAGCTTCCCGCCCTCCAAGACCATCACCGGCACCCCCACAGGGGGTGCCGGTGATGTGCGCTGGCGTGGACCCGGCCCCGGGCCCTCCCCGGGGCATCGGGGAGGCCCCAGCGGGCGCCCGGGTGCGAGGGGCCCTTACCCGAACTGGGCAAACTGCTGGCCCGTGGGCAGGGGCAGGCACTTGACGCAGATCTGGTGGTCCTCGGCCACCGCGGCGGTCACCTGGATCACCGTCCGCTGCATCAGCCGGGCGAAGGTCATCATCTCGTCGTCCTCCAGGTACGGGTCCGCCATCCGGAGGCCCGGGTCGCTCTCCACCGGATCGATCAGGTGCCAGGAGATGTGCTCCACGTCCGCCTTCAGCTGGCAGGACATCATCGGCCGGGCGCCGGGGACCTCGATGAAGGTCGTGAAGGGCACGTCCTCGGCCTGGTGGTGGACGATGTCGTCGGCCCCGACGAAAAAGATCTGCTTGTGGACCACGCCCTGGACGATCACCTTGTTGTCGATGACCTCGCAGCTGAGGTCGGTGACCCGGGCCTGGATCTCGTGGACCTTCTGGGCCGGCAGGGAGAGGTCGGCCACGCTCTCCTGGAGGACCTGCCGGGTCCCGGCGGCCACCACCCGCTTGCAGAGGACCAGCGGGCCGGTGGTGTCTTCTGCGACGTTCAGTTCGCAGGTCTCGGTCACCTTGACGAAGACGGCGATTACCACCCGCTGCCGCACCTGGTTGCCGTTGGTGAGGAACTTATCGACCCGGAGGATCTGGGGCCGGATGGTGACGTTCTGGCCGGGCCGGGCGCCCGGGATCATCGCCACCCCGGTAAAGGGGACCCGTTCCTCCTGGAAGAACTCCTCGTTGTTGGTGGCGATGAAGAAGATGCTCTTGACCAGGGTACCCTGGAAGATCACCTGGTCGTCGGCCACCTCCGCGGCCACGTCCTCCAGCATCACCCGGACGTCCCGGACCTTGATGGCCGGCCGCTCCAGGTCGACCACGTTCTCCACCGGGCAGATCTGGGTGGTCTCGCCGACGACGCATTCGGCCTTGCAGAGGGGCCCGTTCGGGTCGAGGACCACGTTGAGCTGGCAGTCCTCCACCACCTTGACGAAGAACTGCAGGATGGCCCGCTGGGAAAGCTCCTGCATATCGATCAGGTTGTGGGTCAGCTTGGCGATCCGGCCCTGGACGAGGGCCCCCATCCCGGAGGCCGCGCCGGGCACGTCGATGAACACCGCGAAGGGCACATCCTCTGCCTGGTGATGTACGCGGTCGTCCTCGCCGACATAAAAGATCTGTTTGTGGAGGACACCCTGCACCATTACCTGGCAGTCGACCACATCGGCGCTCAGGTCCAGGAGCCGGGCGTGGATATCGGCGATCTTCTTGGCTCTTTCGGCAAGCAGAATCCGGCTTTCGACCGATGCCTCGCCGGTGTTCTCGCCGACGACGCATTCCAGCTTCAGCAATCGGGTAGTCAGCACGGCAGCCTCGTTCCCCCTTCCTCCCCTGGTTTCGACCACCGGCGGGAACCGGCGGCCGGGCCGTGGGGGCTCCACCCGTAGGCGGGGACCGTATGTGACGGGGGAAGGCCCCGGACCCGGGGGCGCGGACCCGCAGGGGCCCGGCCTTCCTGGAAGCATGATATGAAGGGGGCAGAACCGCGGTGACGCGACAGGTGGCGGCAGGGCGTCTCCGCCCCGCCGCCACCTGCCCGTCCCTTGCCCTTGCTGCCCGGCGCCGGCCTGTCCGCCGGGGCCCGCCGGTGACCCGCCTACCGGCGGGGCCCCGGGGGCCGGGCCGCGGCCGTGCCTTTTTAACATCCTCCAGCCCCCCAGACTAAGGGGGAAATCGGCAGCCGGCTTCCTCCTTGAAAAAAAAAAACAGACCAGCAG
>QGUP01000407.1 GCA_003242505.1 Bacillota bacterium | reverse complement strand
GTGCTGGAGGATGACGACGAGGAGCGGCTGGCGGCCCGAATCCTGGCGGAAGAGCACCGGCTCTACCCCCTGGCCATCCAGCTCTACGCCGAGGGGCGGCTGCGGCTGGAGGGCCGGCGGGTGCGGATCCTGTGAGGGGCGGGTCCTCCGGCTCCGGTGCCCCGTACGGCTCCGACAGCGAGGTGATGGCCGTGATCCAGGATCCCGATGCCCCGTGTCAGCGCCGGCTGGCGGTGGGCGCGGTGCTCCTGGACCCCCAGGGCCGGGTGCTGCTGGTCTACAATCGCCGGTCCGGGGGCGGCCACTGGAGCCTGCCCAAGGGGAGCTGCCAGACCGGCGAGACCCTGGTGGAGACCCTGTGCCGGGAGGTCCGGGAAGAGACCGGCCTCCAGGTCGAACCCGTCGAACTGGCCTTCGTGACCGAGTTCTACGTTCCCGCCAAAGGTGAATGGTTCTTGCAGCACTATTTCCATGCCCGGGTGGTGGCGGGGGAGGCCGCGGTCCAGCCCGAGGAGCCGGAGGTCAGCAAGGTGAGGTGGGTGCCGGTGGCCCACCTGCCGGGATTCCTCACCTTCCGGCCGTGGCTGGTTCCCCTGCAGACCTGGCTCAGGGAACGCCGGGCCCGTTATCACCTGTTTCCTGCCGGCCGGGGCGAGGGGTAGCGCCCGGCCTGCCTTCCGGCCTGCCCCCTCCGGTTCCCGCCGGCCCGGCTGCGGGAGGGTTGCCCCATGGAGCGTTACTGGATGGCCTCGGCGGTGGTCCGGGAAGGGGATCGGCTGCTCCTGGTGCAGAACCGGTGGCGGACCGTTGGCACCCACTGGTTCCTTCCGGGCGGCCGCATGGAGCCTGGGGAGTCCGCACTGGACGCAGTGGTCCGGGAAGTGGCGGAGGAGACCGGGCTGGAGATCGCCGTGGAGGACCTCGCCTACGTCCAGGATAACTTCAACCGGGAGATGGAGACTCAGTTCCTCTACCTGGTCTTTGCCGGCCGGGTAGTGGGGGGCACCCTGCGGGTGCCGGAGGACGACCCCTACGTGGTGGATGTCCGCTGGGTGCCGGTCGCGGAGGTGGGCCGGTACGTCACCTGGCCCGCCTACCGGGATCCGCTGCTCGAGTACCTGGCCGGCCGGCACCGGCGCTACTACGTCAACCGGGATGCGGGGCTGAAGTGAGGGGGAGCCCCCTTGCCGAAGCCCGGCCCCGGGTGCGCCGGGCCCGCCGGCGCCCGGGCCCTGGGCCCGGACGACAACGGGGGCGCAAGGACGGCCCCCGGGGGAGGGTGTGATAGGTTGAAGCGCCGAGCACTCCTGAGCGTGTACGACAAGACGGGGATCGTGGAGCTGGCCCGGGGCCTGGTGGAACTGGGATGGGAGATCGTCTCCACCGGCGGTACCTACCGGACCCTGCAGGCCGCGGGGATCCCGGTGCTGGAGGTGGCGGAGGTGGCCGGCTTCCCGGAGATCCTCGACGGCCGGGTGAAGACCCTCCAGCCCCAGATCCATGCCGGCATCCTGGCGGTCCGGAGCAACCCCCGGCACATGGCCCAGCTGGCGGAGCACGGGGTGCGGCCAATTGACCTGGTGGTGGTCAACCTCTACCCCTTCCAGGCCACCGTCGCGCGGCCGGAGGTGACCCTGGCCGAGGCGGTGGAGCAGATCGACATCGGCGGTCCCGCCCTGATCCGGGCGGCGGCGAAGAACTGGCAGGATGTGGCGGTGGTGGTGGAGCCGGCCCGGTACGGGGCGATCCTGGCCGAACTCCGGGAGCGGGGGGACCTCTCCCCGGCCACCCGGTTTGCCCTGATGCAGGCGGCCTTCCGGCACACCGCCGCCTACGACGCCGCCATCGCCGCCTGGATGGAGGGGCGGGGGCAGGAGCTTTTCGCTGAGGGCGCGGGGGCGGGCCGGCCGGCTGGCAGGGCGGAGGAGGCGTTGGCCCGGGGCGAGGGGCCGGCCACCGGGGCCGCCGAGGCCGCACCGGACCAGGGGGCGGTGGCTGCTCCGGCACCAGCTGCCGGGGGCATGGGCACCTCGGCCTTCCCGGAGCGGCTCACCCTCTCCCTGGTGAAGATCCGGGACCTGCGCTACGGCGAGAACCCTCACCAGCGGGCGGCTTTCTACCGGGACCTCGCCGAGCCCCTGCGGGCCGACACCCTGGCCGGGGCCCGGCAGCTTCACGGGAAGGAACTCTCCTTCAACAACATCCATGACGCCCACGCGGCCCTGGAACTGGTGCGGGAGTTCACCGAGCCCGCGGCGGTGGCGGTGAAGCACGCCAACCCCTGCGGGGTGGCGGTGGCCCCGACCATCGCAGAGGCCTACCGCCGGGCCCACGCCGCGGACCCGCTCTCCATCTTCGGCGGCATCGTTGCCCTCAACCGGCCCTGCGACGCCGAGACCGCGCAGGAGCTGAAGAAGACCTTCCTGGAGATCGTTATCGCCCCGTCCTTTACCGACGAAGCCCTGGCCATCCTGACGAAGAAGAAGGACCTGCGGCTCCTGGCGGTGGCGGACCTCAGTGCCCCCGGCCCCGCGGGCTACGACGTGAAGCGGGTGGCCGGCGGCTACCTGGTGCAGGAGTGGGACGTCCCGGCGGAGGACCCGGCCCGGTGGCGGACCGTCACCGAGAAGGGGGTGGATGAGGCCCTCCTCGCGGACCTCCTCTTCGCCTGGAAGGTGGTCAAGCATGTCAAATCCAACGCCATCGTCGTGGCCAAGGACGGCCGCACCCTGGGCATCGGGGCGGGGCAGATTAACCGGATCGACGCCGCCCGGCACGCCCTCGCCCGGGCCGGGGCGGAGGCCCGGGGCGCGGTGCTGGCCTCCGACGCCTTCTTCCCCTTCCCGGATGCGGTGGGGGCCGCCGGGTCGGCGGGGATCC
>QGUP01000406.1 GCA_003242505.1 Bacillota bacterium | reverse complement strand
GGCCGGGGCCGGGCCGCCGCCAGGACCGCGGCGGCAGGCACCCCCCGGAACCGGGTGTCCAGTCGGCTCCAGCGGGTGACGCAGTGGATGTCCACCGTCACCTCCACCCGGGGCAGGGTCTGGAACTCCTCCCAGGTCCATTCCTTCTCCTCCTCCACCAGGCCCCAGACCCGGAAGGTCCAGGTGGTCAGGTCCACCCTGGGCACCTCGCCGGCGTGGAGCACCGGCCACTTCCGGGTCACCACCTGGCCCGGCGGGACGCGGTCTCGCTTTTCCGTCAAATGGGGTCCCTCCCAGGTCTTAATATACCATGTAGGGAGAGCGCCCACGCCTCCGGACCTCGCCGCTGTCCCTGGCCGCTACCGCTGCTGGCGGACTGCCCACCACAGCAGCCCCCCGAGCAGCCCGACGACGACCAGGGGCCCGATCGCCCGGTCCAGGACCCCCAGGAAGGCGGCCAACCGCTCCCAGTGGGACCCGAGGAGGAACCCCGCGTAGGTGAAGGCGAAGGTCCAGGGCAGGGCGCCGAGGAAGGTGTAACCCAGGAAGGGGCCCAGGGGCATCCCCGCGATGCCGGCGGGGATGGAGACCAGGGTCCGAAGGCCGGGGACGAAGCGGCAGGTGAAGACCGCCAGGGGCCCCCACCGGGAGAACCACTCCTCCGCCCGGGCCAGGTCCCCGGGGCCGAAGCCCAGCCACCGCCCCAGCCGCAAGAGGAGCGGCCGGCCGCCCCACCGGCCCCCGAGGTAGGCCAGGAGCGACCCGGATGCCAGCCCCAGGTTGGCTACCAGGGTAATGCCCGGAAGGCTCACCCTCCCCTGGCTTGCGAGGTACCCGCCCAGGGGAAGGATCATCTCGCTGGGCAGGGGCAGGCATGCCCCGTCCAGGGCCATCGCCAGCCCCACCCCCCAGGGCCCGGCCCGCTCCACCAGGCCGACCAACCAGGAGACAAGCCCCGCCAACAGCATCGCCCCCCTGGCAGCCTACGCCGCCAGCGGGGCCCCGAGACCATCCGCTGCCGGGAGGGATCGCCTGTGGTACCCGACCCGACCGCCGACTCCGGGCACCCTGCCCCCCGCCCCGACCCCGGGCTCAAGGAGGAACTGAAGGCCCAGGCCCGCCGCCTGGGCCTGGACCTGGTGGGCATCGCCCGGTGCACCGTGAGCGAGCGGGACCGGCAGGCCCTGGCCGACCGGGAGGCCCGGGGGTTTCGGACCACCTTTGAGGAACGGGACATCGACCTCCGGGTGGAACTCGACCGGCTGTTGCCCGGCTGCCAGTCCGCGGTGGTGGTCGGGATCGCTTACCTTCCCTACCGGCCGGTGCCGCCGCCTCCCGGGGAACCCGACGGCCCCCGGGGCCGGCTCTCCCGGTACTGTCGGGGGCAGGACTACCACGGGGTCCTCCGGGAAAAGCTCCGGACCCTGGCCCGGTGGCTGGAGGAGCGGTGCCCCGGGGCCCGGACCTACCTCTTTGCCGACACCGAGCCGCCCATCGACCGCTCTCTGGCCGAGCAGGCGGGGCTGGGGTTCTTTGGCCGGAGCACCAACCTGATCACCCGGGAGTACGGCACCTGGGTCTTTCTGGGCGGGCTGCTAACCAACGTGCCCCTGGAGCCGGATCCGCCCTGGTCCGGCACCTGCGGCACCTGCACCCGCTGCCTCGACGCCTGCCCTACCGGCGCCCTGGTGGAGCCCTACGTCCTGGACAGCCACCGCTGCCTCTCCTACGTGACCCAGATGAAGGGATACGTCCCGGAGGAGTTCCGGGCCGCCCTTGGCGACTGGATCTTCGGCTGCGACATCTGCCAGGAGGTCTGCCCGTACAACCTCCGGCCCTCTCTCCTGGTCGGAGACCACCCGGAGCTGAACCCCTGGCCGGAGGTGGGCGGGGACGCGGGGCCGCTCCTGGAGCGCATTCTCCGGATGACCAACGCCGAGTTCCGGTCGGTCTGGCAGAAGACCGCCGCCGGCTGGCGAGGGAAGACGGTGCTGCAGCGGAACGCGGTCATCGCCCTGGGCAACAGTGGCGACCCCCGGGCGCTGCCCCTGCTCCAGGAGGCCCTGGGCGACCCGCGCCCGGTCATCCGGGGCCACGCGGCCTGGGCCCTGGGCCGGCTGGCCGAACTCCGGCCGGAACTTGCCGCCACGGCCCTCGCCCTGCTCCGGGAGGCCGCGGGCCGGGAGGAGGACCCCGATGCGGCCCGGGAGATCCGGGCGGCCCTGGACCGGCTGGAGGGTCGCAGGGCCGAAAGCCCCACCTGAGGACAGGGAAAATCCAAAGCCCGGCTCTCCCGGGGGAGAGCCGGGCCGTTTGCTGCACACTAGCAGCTGCAGGGTTTCGGCGCGCCCTTGGCGTTGGCCGTCCGGAAGGACTGGCCGCAGCCGCAGACGGAGACGGCGTTGGGGTTGTGGATCGTAAACCCACCGCCCATCAGGGCGTCCACGTAGTCGATGGAGATCCCGTCCAGGAACTCAGCGCTCTGGGGGTCCACCACCACCCGCAGGCCGGCGACCTCGGTGACGATGTCATCCTGCCGGGGCTGACGCTCGAGGGCCATCCCGTACTCGAAGCCACGGCACCCACCGGGCCGGACCAGCACCCGCAGGGCGAGGTCCTCACCCTTGGCGGCGATGATCTCCTTCAGCCGGGCTGCCGCCTTCTCGGTCAGGGTGATGTTCATCACTTCGTCCCCCCCTTTCACCGTGTCTAGGCAATATTCTACCAGTCGCGGCGGACCCGTCAACCGGACATGGGCTCTAGGTCAATAAGTGTGGAACGGCGGTCAGCCAAGCCAAGGGTACAAAGGCAAGGAGCATCTTCCGCACATAAACCTCGCGGTTCCGGAAGCCGTAACTGATACGCTTGAGCAGCTTGATCTT
>QGUP01000405.1 GCA_003242505.1 Bacillota bacterium | reverse complement strand
TCCGGGGCAAGAAGGTGGCCCCCTGGGTCCAGGCGATGGTGGTCCCCGGCTCCACCCAGGTCAAGGCCCAGGCGGAGAAGGAGGGGCTCGACCGGATCTTCAAGGAGGCCGGGTTTGAGTGGCGGGAGTCCGGGTGCTCCATGTGCCTGGGCATGAACCCGGACATCCTCCGGCCCGGGGAGCGGTGCGCCAGCACCTCCAACCGGAACTTCGAGGGCCGGCAGGGCCGGGGCGGCCGCACCCACCTGGTCAGCCCCCCGATGGCCGCGGCCGCGGCCATCGCCGGCCACTTCGTGGACATCCGCTCCTGGCGGTGAGCCCGGGGCGGGGAGAGGAGGCGTCGCCCGTGGCAGAGTCGCACAATGAAAAAGCTCAGGGGCAGGTCCCCGGCCGGGGCTTTGTCCGGCACACCGGCCTGGTGGTCCCCCTGGATCGGGTGAACGTGGACACGGACCAGATCATGCCCAAACAGTTCCTCAAGCGCATCGAGCGGACCGGCTTCGGCCAGTTCCTCTTCTGGGACTGGCGCTACCTCCCGGACGGCAGCCCCAACCCGGAGTTCGAGCTGAACCAGCCCCGGTATCAGGGGGCCTCGATCCTCGTGACCGGGAAGAACTTCGGTTGCGGCTCGAGCCGGGAGCACGCGCCCTGGGGGTTGGCGGACTACGGCTTCAAGGTGATCATCGCCCCGTCCTTTGCCGACATCTTCTACAACAACTGCTTCAAGAACTTCCTGCTGCCGGTGACGCTGCCCGAGGCCGAGGTCCGGCTCCTCCTGGACCGGGCCCGGGCCATCGAGGGGTACCGCCTGACGGTGGACCTGGAAGCCCAGACGGTCACCGACGAGCATGGCTTTCACGCCACCTTCGAGATCGATCCCTTCCGCCGGTACTGCCTGCTGAACGGCCTGGACGACATCGGCCTCACCCTGCAGTACGAGGAGAAGATCGCCGCGTACGAGGCCCGGCGGCCGGCCTACCGGCGGTAGCGGCCCATACGGGCGGTGGCAGACCCGGCCGGCGGTAGTGAACATCTTTTGGGCACGGGGGCGATAGGATCCAACCGGTGGGAGGAGTGGAAAGGAGGGGTCCCCCGTGCCTCACGTGATCACCGCCGCCTGCATCGGCACCAAGGACCGGTCCTGTGTCGACGTCTGCCCGGTGGACTGCATCCACCCGTACCCGGAGGCCGACGGGCAGGCGGCCTTTGACGCCGCGGAGCAGCTCTACATCGACCCGGAGACCTGCATCGACTGCGGCGCCTGCGTCCCCGTGTGCCCTGTCGAGGCCATTTACCCGGACGTCGACGTACCCCCCGACATGCAGGAGTACATCCAGAAAAACGCGGAGTGGTACCAGAAGGGAAGCTAGCCCCGGGCGTCGGTGCCGCCCAGGAGATGCCCGGGCGGGTCGGTGCCGGCCAGGGGACGCCCGGGCGTGCCAGTGCCCCCTGGACGACGCCCGGGCGTGCCAGTGCCCCCTGGACGACGCCCGGGCGCGCCGATGCCCGCCGGGTATCCCCCGGCGGGCATCGGCGTCTCTTTCTGCCCCCGAAAGCGGCGGCGGTACGGGGCCCTGCCCCGGGTGTCCCCGCCCGGCCCCGGGACCGGGGGCCGAGCGCTTACACCACCCCCATCCGGCCGCCGTGGGGCACCGGGGGGATCACCTGGGCCACGGGCCAGTCCTGGAGAGCCTCCACCGGCAGTTCGTCCCCCTCCCGGATGCTGGCCAGGACCTGTACCACCGCCCGGGCGGTGTCCAGGCTGGTCAGCACTGGGATGTTGTGCTCCACCCCCGCCCGGCGGATGAGGAACCCGTCCCGGTCCGCCTCCCGGCCCCGGCTGAGGGTGTTGATCACCAGGTGGATCTCCCCCGCCCGGATGAGGTCGGGGATGTTGGGGCTCCCCTCGCTCACCTTGTTCACCCGCTCCACCGGCACCTTGCAGGCCGCCAGGGCCTGGGCCGTCCCGGCGGTGGCCAGGATCCGGAAACCCAGGGCCGCCAGGTCCGCGGCGATGGCCATCGCCTCGGGCTTGTCCTTGTCCGCGACGGTGAAGAGCACCGTCCCCCGGTGGGGCACCCGGAGCCCCGCAGCCAACAGGGCCTTGTACAGGGCCTGGGGGAAAGTGGGGGCGACCCCCATCACCTCGCCGGTGGACTTCATCTCCGGGGAGAGGGCCACGTCCACCGCAGCCAGCTTCTGCCAGGAGAAGACCGGGGCCTTCACCGCCACCCGCCGGGGCTCCGGCCAGATCCAGCCGATCCCCGGCGCCGGGATCGGCCCCCGGGGTTCCACCCGGACCACCGGCACCCCCGCGGGGGGCCGGAGGCCCAGTTCCGCGAGGGTGCGGCCGGCCATCACCTGGGCGGCGATCCGGGCGAGGGGCAGCCCCGCGGCCTTGGCCAGGAAGGGCACGGTGCGGCTCGCCCGGGGGTTGACCTCCAGGACGTAGACCTCGCCGCCGTAGACCACGTACTGGATGTTCACCAGGCCCTTCACCCGAAGGGCCAGGGCCAGCCGGGCGGTGTAGTCCAGCACCTGCTCCCGGACCTTGTGGCTCAGCCCCGGCGCGGGGTAGACGGCGATGGAGTCGCCGGAGTGGACCCCGGCCCGCTCCACGTGCTCCATGATGCCGCCGATCAGCACCTGCTCGCCGTCGGCGACCGCGTCCACCTCCACCTCCTTGCCCTGGAGGTACTTGTCCACCAGCACCGGCCGGTGCTCGGAGACCTCCACCGCCTGGGCCATGTAGGCCTGGAGTTCCTCCTCGTTGTAGACGATCTCCATCGCCCGGCCGCCGAGGACGTAGGAGGGCCGGACCAGGACCGGGTAGCCGATGCTCCCCGCCGCCCGGACCGCCTCGTCCACCGTCACCGCGGCTGCCCCC
>QGUP01000404.1 GCA_003242505.1 Bacillota bacterium | reverse complement strand
CCGGGATCTCCACCGTCCGGCCCGAGGGGTAGACGAGGCGCAGGGCGGTGGTCGGGTGGGGGGCGTCGGGGTCCTGGGCGACCGCGCCGGCCAGGGGAAGCCGGTCCCCCACGGTGATCTGGGACCAGCCGAGGTAGGCCGCAGAGCAGCAGTAAAGCCGGGGCAGGGTCTCCAGGCAGAGGCCGGAGGCCGACTCCTCCGGCCGGCAGACCGGCGCCGAGGGTGCGACGGGCACGCTGGTTACAAGCACCTGTCGCACCGAGCCCGGCTCGGCGGTGGGAGCAGCGACCACCGTCAGGACGGCGCCTACGCCGAGAAAGCCCGCGACGACGGCCGCGACCGCCGCCCCGGCAACCAGGAGGGCGGTGGCTATGGGGCGGAAACCCATGGGACCTCACTCCTGTGACGGTGGTGACCCTGTCCTGCGCCCAGGGTCATTCTTCTTGTCAGTTTGACGCCGCCATCCCCCGCCCCGGGTTCCACGCCCCGGGAGCCGGCGATCACCGCCCCCGGGTGACGATCCGGATCTCCTCCGGCGGCACCTGGGCCAGGCCACTCACCAGGTCCGCCACCGCCGCGGCCTGCTCTCCGGTGATGCTCTCCGCCCCCAGGATCACCTGGGCGCCCCCCTCGGCGCCGAGGATCACCACCGCGTCCGGGTAACCCCGGCCCCGGAGGAGGCTCTCCAGGGTCATCTCCAGGGCCATCCGCTCCCCCAGCTCGAGGTACCGCCGCGCGGTCTGGCTCCGCTCGGCCTCGCCGGTGCCCTCGCCCTCGAGGACCTCCCGGAGCATCTCCCGCTCCTGGGCCCGGGCCCGATCCCGGTCCAGCCGGACCAGAGCCAGGGCGGCCGCCGGTTCGGGGTCCGGAGTCGTCGGCCCGGCGACGGGGCCGGGACTCCCTGCCGCCAGCCCCGGTGCCGCCCCGGGGGGCGCCGCCGGGGCGGAAACCCCGGGGCCTACCACCGGGCCCAGCCCTGCCGCCGAGCCTCCGGGCAGGCCGCCGACGGGCTCGAGGGCCGGCAAGGCCGGCGGCGCCCCCGGCTCGGGGCTCGTCCGGCTCTGGAGAAAGAGCCGCACCCGGGCCGTCACAAAGGCCGTCATCGCCGCTACCAGAAGGAGAAAGAGCCCCAGCCGGAGCCACGCAGACCGATCCGGGATCCGCCTCACCGCCCGCCACCTCCTGCTCCCTGCACCCCCGGAGTCATCACCAGCACTGCCACCCGGTTGGGGGGGACCCCCAGGGCCAGAGCGGCCGCCTGGGCGAGTTCCGCCCGCACCAGCGGGTACCGGGCCCCCTCGGCCACCACCACGACCCCCTCCACCCGGGGCCCCTCCTCCCGGAGGACGAAGGGGGCGGAACCGCCGCCGGCCGCGGTGGCCATGGCCGGCCGGCTGTCGGTGTCCGCGTCGGTGGTCTGTCGGGTGCCGCCTCCGGCGTCCTGCTCCCGGATCGACCGGGTGGTGGTCCGCTGCTCCATGGCCGGCACCCGGGTGGGGCCGGCGGCAAGCCGGACCAGGACCCGGACCTGGCCGGCCCCCTCGACCATGGACAGGATGCCCTCCAATTCCCTGGCGAGGCGGGCCTCGTAGCCGCTCAGGCTGTCCGCCCCCGCCCCCTCCGGTCCGTCGGCGGCCGGGGCGGCCGCGGGCTCCTGTCCGCCGGCCTCCCAGGGCAGGTCCGCCTGGACGTAGGTCCCGGGCGGCCGCCGCTGCTGCCGCCGGTCCGCGGTCCCGGCAGGGTCCCAGCCCAGGAGCCACAGGCCCAGGAGCCCGATCACCAGGATCAGGGCGATGCTGCGGGCCTGGGACTCCTTGAGCCCCAGCACTCGGCCGACTCTGGCCAGAAGCCCCTCCTGTTCGGTATTCTCCGGCCGATCCGTCACGGTCCATCCTCCCTTTCCGATCCGGCCGGCGCCGATCCGGCCACCAGCACCACCACCTGCTCCGGCCGGAGGCCGAGCCCCCGGGCCACCTCCGCCTGGACCGCCGCCGCCAGGGATTGGGGGCCGCTCTCCCGGTCAGGGGGCCCGCTCCCGGGGGCCGGCCCCGGGGAGCCCCCCTGGCCAGGTACCGGCCCGGCGGCCGGAGGGCCTCCTTGACCTGGCGCCAGCCCGCCGGCCGGGGATCCTCCCCCGGCGGGCGCCCGGCCGCCGGCCGCGGTACCTGCCCCGACGGGCGCGGGCCCGCTGCCCCCGGGCCCCACCTCCACCGGCGCCACGGGATCGACGGGCGCCACCGGTGCTACCGGGTCCACCGGCGGGCCCGGCACCCCACTCCCCCCCGGAGCCGGGCCCTGGCCACCGCTCCCCCCGGGGACGCCGGCAGGGCGCCGGTCCCCGGCCAGGGTGCTCCGGGAGCCCCCCGGCTCCCCCGGCGACTGGCCCGGGGCGGGAGCCGGAGTCACCCGCACCCGGACCTGGAGGACCCGGGGCGGTTCCCCCCGGGGCCCCGGCGGCCCGAGCACCACCTCCGCGGCGGCCGATCCCACCCCCGGCGTGCCCCTGGCGAGGCCCGCTGCCGCCGCCGCCACTCTCTGCCGCATCTCCGCCAGGGCCTGGTCCTGGACCCGCTCCCGGAGGGCCCGGGCCCGCCGGGCGATCTCTTCGGGGCCGGGGAAAGGGGCGGCACCCCCCAGGGAGAAGGCCGCGGCCCCAGGGTCCAGGGGCCGGCGCACCAGGGCGAAGGCGGGCTCCAGCACGGCCTGGACCAGGAGGAGCCCCACCACCACCCGGACGAAGCCCCGCATGGAACCCTGGGGAAGGGCGAGGTCCAGGGCAGTCCCCAACAGGATCAGGGCGACCAGGGACCGGACCATCTCCTTGAGTACTTCCGCCGGCATCCCCCCCCCCGCTGCGGGGGTGACCGCCCCGGGGCCGCCGGCGCCGTCAGCGCA
>QGUP01000403.1 GCA_003242505.1 Bacillota bacterium | reverse complement strand
GGTGGAGCCGGTGAAGGAGACCTTGTCCACCTGGGGGTGGCGGACCAGGGCCTGGCCCACCTCGACCCCGCCGGTGACGAAGTTGACCACCCCCGGGGGGATGCCGGCGGCCCGGAAGCACTCGGCGAAGAGGGCCGCGGCCAGGGGGGTGTTGGGGGCGGGCTTGGCCACCACGGTGCAGCCGGCGGCCAGGGCGGGGGCCAGTTTCCAGCTCATCAGGTCCACCGGGAAGTTCCACGGCGTGATGGCCGCCACAACGCCCACGGGCTGCCAGATCACCAGGCTCCGGCGGTTGGCCTGATACGCCGGGGGCACGGTGCCGGCCACCCGCTCGGCTTCCGCCGCGTAGAACCGCAGCAGTTCCATGGTCCACCCGACCTCGCCCCGGGCGTCCTTGAGGGGCTTGCCGTTCTCCAGGGTGATCAGGCGAGCGATCTCCTCCTGCCGCTCCGCGACCTTCTCCCGCACCCGCTCCAGCAGCCGGCCCCGCTCCCGGGCCGGCAGGGCGGCCCAGCCCGGGAAAGCGGCCCGGGCCGCCGCCACCGCCTGGTCGACCTGTGCGGCCGTCGCGCACGCCGCCCGGCCGATCACCTCGCCGGTGGCGGGGTTCCGCACCTCGCTCCACCGGTCGCCCTCGGGGTCGATCCACTTTCCGTTGATCAGAAGGCGAGACTCTGCCAGGTATGCCATCGGCCAAGCAGTCCTTTCGTCCGTGTACTTTATCGCCAGGTGGCGGCCAGGGCCGCCAGGACCCCGGCGATCAGGGTCTGTTCCCGGTCCCGCTGGGTCTCCTTGTCCAGGACAGGGCCGCCGTCGCCGGTCACGGTGCAGAGGCAGACGGAGGCGGCGGCGGCGCCGAAGCGCTGGGCAAAGGCCAGCACCAGCCCGGTCTCCATGTCCACCGCCTGGGCCCCGGTGGCCAGGGCCCGGCGGAACTCCCGCTGGTCCAGACCCCCGGGCGCCGCAGCCCCGCCGCCCAGGGGCAGGGGCTCCATCTCCCCGTAGAAGGTGCTGAAGCTGGCGAAGAGCACCTCGGCCACCGGCCCGTCCTCCGGGCGGAAGGCCCGGTGCAGGGCCTGCATGAGGTCGGCGTCGGGCAGGACCGGCACGTGGAGGGGCAGGTAGTCCTCGGAGACCCGGTCGCAGCGGAGGACCGACCGGGCCAGGGCGATGGTGCTGAGGGGCAGGAGGGGGGTGAGGGCCGTGCCCACCCGGACAAACCGGCGGGCGCCGGCGGCATGGAGTTCCGTGAGGGCGATGGCCCAGGCCGGCGCACCGATGCCGCAGGCCACAACGGTGACCGGCTTTCCCGTGGCCCGGGCGATCCCGGTCACCCAGCTGTACTCCCGGTTCTTGCCCTGGGCGGTGATGGCGCTCAGGTGCTCGGCGGCCACCTGGACCCGGGCCGGGTCGCCGACCAGGATGGCGTCGGGGGCAATCTGGTGGGGCTCAATCCGCAGGTAAGTGCTTGGCAATCGGTTTCCCTCCCAGGTATGGGGCGGCGCAGGTATGGGGCGATGTCGGGATGGGGCCCCGTCGTATGGGGCGACGCAGGTATGGCGCCCCGTCGATATGGGGCCACGCCGGTGTGGGGCCACTTCGGAGTGGGGCCACGTCGTGCTGGGCCCATGTCAGGGGATGGCCAGGATGCGGCGGGCGAGGTCGGTCTCGCCCATGGCGGAGAGCCGGTCGACAAGGCGCTTGCGGTCGGGAAGCCCCTCCTGGGCGCCCACCTGTTCCACGACGAAGGCCGCCACCGTCGCCCCCAGGCGGAGGGCCGCCGGCATGGGCCACTCCCACAGGACGCCGGCGAGGAAGCCGGCGGTGAAGGCATCGCCGGCGCCGGTGGTGTCGACCACGGCCTGCACCGGAGCCGCCGGCACCCGCCAGTGGCCGTCGGGGGTCCAGACCTCGGCGCCCTGGGCGCCGCGGGTGACCACCACGGCCCGGGTGGTGTCGCTCACGAGCTCCCGCACGTGGCCCAGCCCGAACCTCTCCGCCAGGAACCGGGCTTCGTGGTGGTTCATCAGGAGCCCCCAGGCGCTCCGGACGGCCTCTTCCAGCAGGGGGTCGTAGGCCGCCTTGTCGATCCGCATCTGCACCACCACGGGGACGCCCCGGCGCCGGAGGGCCCGGAGGAAGGCCCGGTTGTAGGCGGGCGGGCCGACGGTCACCAGCCCCATCCGGCAAGGGGGCAGCCCGGAGAGGTCCGGCTCCTCCCGGAGACTGCCAGCCGCGCCGGGGTAGAAGAAGTTGACCACGGTGCCGCCGGGGTCGGAGAAGAGGTAGCTCCGGGAGGTGCGGGCCCCGGGCACCCGGGTGACGCCCCGGGTGTCCACGCCCTCCTGCTCCAGGTGCCGCCGGAAGGCGTCCCCCTCCGGATCGGTGCCGATCACGCAGGCGACCCCGGAGCGGAGGCCGAGCCGGGCCAGCCCCACGGCGACGTTGGCGCCGCAGCCGCCGGCATGGGTGCGGTCGTCAAGGGCGGTGATGGTCGCCGTCTCCCCCGGCTGGGGCAGCGCCGCGACGCCGAAGATGCGGTCGACGCTGGGGTAACCCGTGGCCAGCAGGTCGAGGGTCCTTGTCATGGGCGATCCGCCTTTCGGCTGAAGAGGCTGAGGGCCTCCTCGAGGGTGATGACCTGCCCGATGTACCGGTCGATGTCCTCCAGGCTGGCCGCGTGGAGGTGGGGGCGGTTGGAGGCGACCGCCTCCCGGACCACCAGCACCCGGTAGCCGTAGCCCATGGCGTCGGTGGCGGTGGCCCGGACGCAGACGTTGGTCTTGTTGCCCACCAGGACCACCGTGTCCACCCCCCGGGCCCGGAGCCGGAGGTCCAGGTCGGTGCCGAAGAAGGCGCTGAACCGGCGCTTGTGCAGGACCGGCTCTCCCGGAGC
>QGUP01000025.1 GCA_003242505.1 Bacillota bacterium | reverse complement strand
TGCGGATGGAGGAGATCGTGGCCGCCATCGAGAATCACCTTTCCCGTTTGCCCGACGGGAGGTAGCACCCGATGACCCCTGCGATGCGCCTCATCCTCGCAGCCCTCATCTCCTTCCTCCTGGCCCTCGCCACCGGGTGGTGGGTGATTCCCCTCCTCCGGCGCCTGAAGGCCGGCCAGACCATCCGGTCCGACGGCCCCCGGCACCACCTGGCCAAGGCCGGCACCCCGACCATGGGCGGCATCATCTTTGCCCTCCCCGCGGCGGTGGCCGCCCTGGCCCTCACCCCCCGGGAGGGTGGCGGCCGGGACCTGGTGCCGATGCTGGTGGCCCTGGGGACGGCCCTGGGGCACGGGGCCGTGGGCTTTGCCGACGACTACATCAAGGTGGTCTTCCGCCGGCCTCTGGGGCTCCGGGCCCGGGAGAAGCTCTTTTTCCAGACCTTCCTCGCCCTGGCTCTGGCCTGGGCCGCGGTCCGGCTCCTGGGGCTGGGCACCTGGGTCTGGGTGCCCTTTGTCAACCGCACCTTCGACCTGGGGGTCCTTTACTACCCCTTTGTGCTCTTCCTCGTTCTGGCCACGGGCAACGCGGTCAACCTCACCGACGGGGTGGACGGCCTCCTGGGCGGGGCGGCGGTGATCGTCTTCACCTTCTACACGTACCTGGCGGCGGTCCAGGGCCAGCTGGGGCTGGCGGTGCTCTCCGCCGGGGTCGCCGCCGGGTGCCTCGGCTTTCTCCGGTACAACGCCCACCCGGCCCGGGTCTTCATGGGGGATACCGGCTCCCTCTTCCTGGGCGGGGTCCTGGCGGCCCTGGCGGTGCTCACCAAGACCGAGTTCCTCCTGCCCCTCAGCGGGCTGCTCTTTGTCCTGGAGACCCTTTCGGTCATTCTCCAGGTCCTGGCATTCCGGCTCACCGGGCGGCGTATCTTCCGCATGAGCCCCCTGCACCACCACTTCGAACTCGGGGGCTGGTCGGAGAACGAGGTGGTCTACCGGTTCTGGCTGGTGGCCCTGGCGGGGGTCCTCCTGGCCCTCTGGGGGCTGGGGACGGCCTGACGGCGAACCGGGCCGGGCGCCTGACGGCGGGCCCGGGCCGGGCGGGAAAGGGGTGGCGTCGACCTGCAGTTTGAACCGAGCCGCCGGTCCGGGGACCCGGGGCTGACCCTGGCGGTCATCGCCCTCCTCTCCATCGGCGTGGTAATGGTCTTCAGCGCCAGCATGGCCCGGGCCGAGGACCAGATGGGGGACCCCTTCAGCTACCTCAAGCGGCAGACCCTCTTCGTCGCCCTGGGGCTGGGGGTGATGTGGCTTACCTCCCGGGTGCCCTACCGCCAGTGGCGCCGGCTCGCCCGGCCGCTCCTGCTGGTGGGCCTCGTGCTGCTGATCCTGGTGCTGATCCCCGGCATCGGCCAGGTCCGGAACGAGGCCCGGCGGTGGATCGGCTTCGGCCCCGCCAGCTTTCAGCCCTCGGAGTTCATGAAGTTTGCCATCGTGCTCTTCATGGCGGACTACCTGGCCGGGGTCCGGGACTTCCGGCGGCTCCGATCCCTCATTCTCCCCGGGGCGGTGCTGGGGCTGGTCTTCGTCCTGATCATGCTGGAGCCGGACATGGGGACGGCCCTGGCCATCGCGGGCACTGTCTTCGTCCTCCTCTTCGCCGCCGGGGCGGAACTCTGGCACCTGGCCGGGCTCTCCCTGGCCGGGGCGGCGGCGGCCACCTACTACGCCTTCAGCGCCGACTACCGCCGGGCCCGGATTCTCAACTTTCTCAACCCCGAGCGGGACCCTCTGGGGTCGAGCTACCAGGTGCTCCAGGGGCTCTACGCCCTGGCTTCGGGCCACCTCTTCGGGGTCGGGGTGGGGCGCAGCCGGCAGAAGTTCTGGTACCTCCCGGAGCCCCACACCGACTACATCTTCGCGATCATCGGGGAGGAACTGGGGTTTCTGGGCGCCCTGGTCACCCTGCTCCTCTTCCTGCTCTTCACCTGGCGGGGATACCGGACCGCCGCGGCCGCCCCGGACCGGTTCGCCTCCCTCCTGGCCACCGGCATCACCACCATGATCGCCCTCCAGGCGGTGATGAACATCGCGGTGGTGACCGCCTCCATGCCGGCCACCGGCATCCCCCTGCCTTTCATCAGCTACGGCGGATCCTCCCTCCTGGTCACCCTGGCCGGGGTCGGGATCCTCCTGGGGGTCAGCCGCTACCGGACCTACGGCTGAGACCCTGGAAGGAGGGCTGTCCCATCCGATGCGTATCCTCCTCACCGGGGGCGGGACCGGCGGACACGTCTACCCTGCCCTCGCCATCGCCGACGAGATCCGCAGGCTCGAGCCCGGCGCCCGGTTTCTCTTCGTGGGAACGGCCCAGGGCATCGAGGCCGATCTGGTCCCCCGGGCGGGGCTGCCCTTCGCCACCATCGCCGCGGGCGGGCTCGTGGGCACCTCCGTGGCCCAGCGGCTCCGGGGCGCCCTGAAGATGGCCGTCGGGGTCTGGCAGGCGGCCCGGCACCTGCGCCGGTTCCGCCCCGACGCGGTCCTGGCCACCGGGGGGTATGTCAGCGGACCGGTGCTCCTGGCCGCCCGGCTCCTGGGCATCCCCTACGCCCTCTGGGAAGGGAACGCCTTCCCCGGGGCGACGGTCCGGCTCTTCAGCCGCTGGGCCCGGGCGGTCTTCATCCCCTTCCCGGAGGCCGGGCGGCACTTTCCGCCCGGGGTAAGGCTCTTCCCCCTGGGCAACCCGGTGCGCCGGGAGGTGCGGGAGGCGGACCGGGAGGCGGCCCGGGCGGCCCTGGGCCTCGGACCCGGGGACCGGCTGGTGCTGGTGGTGCCCGGGAGCATCGGCGCCCGGGGGCTGAACCGGGCGATGGTGGAGGCGGCGCCCCGGCTCCTGGCCCGGCCGGGGGTGCGGATCCTCCACGTCACCGGCGCCCGGCAGTACGAGGAGGTGGCCGGCCTCTACCGGCAGGCCAGGATCGACCCGGAGGGGACTCCGGGGCTGACGGTGCGGCCGTACCTCCACGAGATGCCCCTGGCCCTGGCGGCGGCGGACCTGGCGGTCACCCGGGCCGGGGCCACCACCACCGCGGAACTGGCGGTCCGGGGGCTGCCGGCGGTGGTGATCCCCTTCCCCTACGCCACCCACAACCACCAGGAGCACAACGCCCGGGCCCTGGCGGACCGGGGCGGGGTGGTGATGATCCGGGAGGCGGAACTGACCGGTGCCCGCCTTGCCGAGACCCTCCTGGAGCTTCTCGACGACCCGGACCGCCGGGCGGCCATGGCCCGGGCCCTCCGGGAGGTCGCCCGGGACCGGGCCGGGGAGGAGATCGCCGCCCAGGTCCTCGCCCTGGCCCGGAGCCGGCGGTAGGGGCGGTCCCGGCCGGCGGACAAGCCCCGGCCGGCCGCCTCGGGCATAGCATGAGACGCAGAGCGGCGCTGTCACGGGATTCTGGCGCCCCCGGGGGCGCCCGGAAAGGGACGGAACAGCAGTGAAATCACCCGTAGAAGCGGCCCTACGTAACATAGTGCGGGACCCGGACCGGGTGCGCCCACAGGAGCCCATGGCGCCCCGCACCACCTTCCGCATCGGCGGCCCGGCGGAGTTTCTGGTCGAGGTCCATACGATGGCGGAACTCCTCGGGGTGCTGGAGGTGGTGGGGAAGTACGGGCTGCCGCTGCACATCCTGGGCAACGGTTCCAACGTCCTCGTCCCCGACGAAGGGGTGCCGGGGGTGGTGCTGGTCCTCGAGGGCGACCTCGCCGACCGGCGGATCGAGGGCACCCGGGTGGTGGCCGGCGGCGGGTGCAACCTCGCCCGGCTGGCGGTGGAGGTCTCCCGGATGGGGCTCGGCGGGCTCCACTTCGCCTGCGCCATCCCCGGCACCGTGGGGGCCGGCCTGGTGATCAACGCCGGGGCCCACGGCGGGGAGATGAGCCAGGTGGTCGCCGAGGCCGAGGTGGTCTGGCCGGAGGACGGCCGGGTGCAGCGGCTCCGCCCGGAGGAGATCGGCTTTGGCTACCGGACGTCGCGGCTTCTGGGGACCTCCGCCATCGTCACCGAGGTGGTCTTCGACCTGTACCCGGCGGACCGGGACGAACTGGCTGCCCGGATGAAAGAGCTGCTGGAGCGGCGCAGGGCCACCCAGCCTCTGGGACTGCCCAACGCCGGCAGCATCTTCAAAAACCCGCCGGGGGATTACGCCGGCCGGCTGATCGAGGCCGCCGGGTGCAAGGGCTGGCGGGTCGGCGACGCCCAGGTCTCGGAAAAGCACGCCAATTTTATCGTCAACCTGGGGCGGGCGACCGCCCGGGATGTCATTACCCTGGCGCTGAAGGTCCGGGACGCGGTGGAGAGCCGGTTTGGGGTGCGCCTGGAGCCGGAGGTCCGGATCTGGGGGCCGAACCCTTTCCGGTAGTTCGGGACCGGGAAGGGTTCCGCCCATCGTGGGAGGTCATGGCGGTGGAACAGGGCAGGGACCGGTTCCGGGTGACAGGCGGCCGCCGGCTCACCGGAACCGTGCGCATTAGCGGGGCCAAGAACGCGGTGCTGCCCATCCTGGCAGCCACTGTCCTCTGCCCCGAGGAGGTGGTGATCCGGGGGGTGCCGGCCATCCGGGACGTCCAGGTGATGCTGGCCATCCTCCGGCGGCTGGGGGTTCGGGTGCGGGAGGAGGCGGGCCCCGACGGGATTACCCTGGTGCTGGACCCCTCCGGCCTGGCGACGGCGGAGGTCCACGAGGAACTGACCCGGGAGATGCGTTCGTCTATCTTCTTGATGGGACCGCTCCTGGGCCGGGTGGGCTGGGTGCGGATGGCCTACCCCGGGGGCTGCGCCATCGGGCCCCGGCCCATCGACCTGCACCTCAGGGGGCTGCAGGAGCTGGGTGCGCACCTGGAGGAGAAGAGCGGGTACATCGAAGCGACGGCCCCCCGGCTCCGGGGCCGGGAGATCTACCTGGACTTCCCCAGCGTCGGGGCGACGGAGAACCTGATGATGGCGGCGGTCCTCGCCGAGGGCACCACCGTGATTCGGGGCGCGGCCCGGGAGCCGGAGATCGTCGACCTCCAGAGCTTCCTCTGCGCCATGGGGGCCCGGGTGCGGGGGGCCGGCCTGGACGTGATCCGGATCGAGGGGGTGCAGCGGCTCCACGGCGCGGAGCACACCGTGGCGCCGGACCGGATCGAGGCGGGCTCCTTCATGGCGGCGGTGGCGGCGGCCGGCGGGGATGTGAAACTGGAGAACGTCATCGCCGAGCACGTCGAGGCCCCCGCGGCCAAGCTCCGGGAGATGGGCGTCTGGGTGGAAGAGGAGGCGGACGGCTCCCTCAGGGTCCGTTCCCGGGGGGTGCTCCAGGCGTCGGACCTCAAGACCCTACCGTACCCGGGGTTCCCGACGGACCTGCAGCCCCAGTTCATGGCGGTGGCCGCGGCGGCGACGGGGACCAGCGTCATCACCGAGACTATCTTCGAGAACCGCTTCCGGGTGGCCGAGGAGCTCCGGCGGATGGGGGCCCAGATCAAGGTGGAAGGCCGGACCGCGGTGGTCAAGGGCGTGCCCCGGCTCTCCGGAGCGCCGGTGACCGCCCCGGCCCTCCGGGAGGGGATGGCCCTGATCATCGCCGGGCTGGCCGCCGACGGGGTGACGGAGGTATTCGGGGCCGACCACGTGGACCGGGGCTACGAGCGGCTGGACGAGAAGCTCCGGGGGCTGGGGGCGGAAATCGTCCGGCTCTAGGGGCGAGGACGGCAGTATGCCAGCGCCCCGGTGAGGGCGGCGGCATACTGCCGCCCTTGCCTGGCCTCGTTGGACAGGCAGGGTGGTGAAGGGTGAGAGGCGAGGGCGACTCCCGGGTTAGCAGGGGAATGGCGGGGATTGTCCTCCTGGTGCTCCTGGGCCTGGGCCTCCTGTCCGGGTATGCGGCCCTCCACGCGGGGTACTTCCGCTACCAGGAGCTGGAACTGGTGGGCGCTGCCCGGATCACGCCGGCGGAGGTGGAGCAGATCCTGGGTCTCGAGGAGGGGACGCCCCGATGGCGGTACCCGGCGGCGGTCCTGCGCCAGCAGCTCCTGCGGCTCGAGCCCTGGGTGAAGGAGGCCGAGGTGACCTGGCAGGGGCGCCGCCTGCGGATCGCGGTGACCGAGCGCCGGCCGGTGGCCCTCCTCCCCTACTACAACCTCTACGCGGTCCTCGACGCCGAAGGGATCGTCCTGGAGGCGGCGAGCCTGGACGAGTACCGGCTCCCGGTCATCTCCGGGGTCGCCCTGCCCCGGGCCCTCCGGGGGGAGCGGGTCCGGCACCCCGACCTCGCCGGGGCCCTGCGGGCGGCGGCCCTGCTGCCCCGGGAGGTGGCGGACCAGGTGTCGGAGATCCACGTCACGCCCCTGGGGGAACTGGAACTGATCGTGGAGGGCCCGGTGACGGTCTTTCTGGGGCCTCCCCAGCGGCTGGAGGAGAAACTCGCCACCCTGCCGGCGGTCTGGGAGAACGGCACCCCCCTCCTGGAAGAGGCCCGGCGGCGGGGATACGACTTGAATCTGGTCAACCCCGACCGGCCGACCCTCCAGCCCCGGTCCGCCGGCCGCTGAGGGCCGGGCCGGGGGGCGGCTGCGGGAGGCTTTAGCGATGCGCGGGGCCAGGTGCCGGCCTCATCAGGCCCCTGGGGCGCCCGACCCCGCCCGCCGGACTGCGGCGGGGCCCGGATGCGAGGGAAAGACCCCAATCGCTGCGGCCGCCTGGGGGCGGCTGCTGGCCCTTGCCGGAGCAGCCGGGCGGGCAGGTGGCCCGGCAGGGGGCGTGCTATAATGGGGGCAGTCCTGGCCCTACTGGGCCAGAAGGGGTGAGCGGAGGGGTGAAGCGCAGCGCGTACTGGCCCCTGGCCCTGGTGACCGTTGTCCTGGGGTTCATGCTGGCGATGCAGTTGAAGGTGCAGGAACGGGTGGCGGCCCAGAACGTCGCGGTGCAGCGGGCCGAGGACCTCACCGCCCAGCTCCGGGAGGTGGAGCGGGAGCGGGAGGCGCTGGCCAAGGAGGTGGAAAACCTCCGGCAACAGGTGGCGGACCTCACGAGCCAGCAGGCGGTCTACACCGGCCTGGCCGAGCAGCTGGAGGAGCTTCGGGCCGCCGCGGGGCTGACGGCGCTGAAGGGCCCCGGGGTGCGGGTGGTCCTGGATGATTCCGACCGGCCCTGGCGCCCGGGGGAGAACCCCAACGCCTTCATCATCCACGACGAGGACATCCTGCGGGTGGTCAACGAGCTGCGGGCCAGCGGTGCCGAGGCCATTGCGGTCAACGGGCAGCGGCTGACGGGCCGGTCCGAGATCCGCTGCGTCGGCCCCGTGGTGATGGTCAACGGCGTCCGGACCACCACCCCGGTGGAGATTCTGGCCCTGGGGGATCCCCACAACCTGGAGCAGGGGCTGCGGCTCCGGGGCGGCGTGGTGGACCTCCTCACCATGTACAGCATTCGGGTGACCATCGAGCGCAAGGCGGAGGTGATCATCCCCCCGTACAAGGGGAGCCTCCAGTTCGAGTACGGAAAGCCCGTGGTCAACCCCTGATCGAACCCCTGATCGGATCCTGACAGGCCGGGAACCCGATCCCGACAGGCCGGGATCGCACGGCCGGAAAGCAGGGATGTTCCTTGAGGTGGATGATGATTGCAGCCATCGGCCTGGTGCTGGGGTTTGTGGCCGGTTTCGCCATGCCGGTGGTCCCCAGCGTGGCCTATGCCCGCTACCTGTCCATCGCGGTGCTGGCCAGCCTCGATTCTGCCCTGGGCGGCCTGCGGGCCAGCCTGGAGGGCAAGTACGACAACGCAATCTTCGTGACAGGCTTCTTCACCAACATCTTCCTCGCGGCGGGCCTCATCTTCGTCGGCGACCGGCTGGGGGTGCGGGATCTGTACCTGGCCGCCGTGGCAGGCATGGGAATTCGCCTCTTTCAGAATATGGGGATTATTCGCCGGCTGCTCTTCCAGCGGTGGGGGGTGATTCGGCCGGAGACGAGCCGGGAGGAACCCGGCCAGTCGTCCAGCGCCTCCCCCAGGGCTCCTTCCCCGCCCCAGCGGCCGGCGGGCTGACCGGGTGCTCAGCCCCACGAACACAGCCCCGTGTACACAGCTCCACGTACACAGCCCCACCGCCTTCCGGCCAGGTTCCGGAAGGCGGATTTTGTGTCTGCTTCTAACCCCTCATCCTAGATTCTGTCAAGACCGCGGCAGGATTCCCATTCACGGCGTTGAATTGAATAGGTTGACCCAGAAAGTGGCTCCCGAGGCTTCCTGGTCCCGAAGGATCCAGCTTCTGCCGGGCAAGCGCCTCTCCCGGAAGTGACAGGGAGGCCGGAACGTTGGCCAGGAGACACCAACTGCGCGAGGCCGTTGTCGGACTGGACATCGGCAGCACCAAGGTGGCGGTGGTGGTCGCGGAGATTGCCAGCGGGCAGGAGCCCAGCATCATCGGGCTGGGGGTGGCCCCCAACAGCGGCCTCCGCAAGGGGGTCGTGGTGGACATCGAGGGCACCAGCCGGGCCATCCTGCAGGCCGTCGAGCAAGCCCAGCGCATGAGCGGAGTTGAGATCACCAGTGCCGTTGTCAGCGTCTCCGGCAGCCATATCAGCAGCCTGAACAACCGCGGGGTGGTTGCGGTCAGCCGCCCCGACCACGAAATCACCGGCGAGGACGTCCACCGGGTGCTGGACGCCGCCCGGGTGATCAACCTCACCCCGGACCGGGAGGTGCTCCACATCATCCCCCGGGAGTTTGAGGTGGACGGGTACGACGGCGTCAAGGACCCGGTGGGGATGGTGGGAGGCCGGCTGGAGGTGGAGGCCCACATCGTCACCGCGGCCTCCGCTTCGCTCCAGAACCTGATGCGGGCCGTCGCCCGGGCCGGGCTGACGGTGGAGGGCCTGTGGCTCAGCAGCCTGGCCGCGGGGGAGGCGGTCCTCACCCCCGCCGAGAAGGAACTGGGCGTGGTGCTGGTGGACATCGGCGGCGGCACCATGGACATCAGCATCTACGACCGGGGGACTCCCTGGTACAGCGGCGTGATCCCCATCGGGGGCGAGCACATCACCAGCGACATCGCCGTCGGGCTGCGGGTGCCCCTGCCCCTGGCGGAGGAGATCAAGGTGACCCGGGGTGTGGCGGCTACCGCCATGGCCGGGGACGGGTCCTTCGAGGTCCCCAACCCCTCCGGCCGGGGCAGCCGCCAGGTGCCGGACAAGGTGCTGGCGGGGATTATCGAGCCCCGGGTCCAGGAGATGGTCAGCCTCCTGGCCCGGGAGATCAAGCGGTCGGCCTATCCCGGCATCCTGCCCGGCGGGGTCGTCTTCTGCGGAGGCACCGCGAACCTGCCGGGGCTGACGGACCTCACGGCCGACCTTCTCGACCTGCCGGTGCGGGTGGGGCAGCCCGGTGGCCTCGCCGGGCTGAACGACATCGTCGCCGGCCCCGCCTTTGCCACCGCGGTCGGGCTGGTGCAACTGGCCGGGCGCAGCGCCGCCGCGGCGGTGGCGGCGACCGGCGAGCGCTCCCAGCCGGCAGGATTGTGGAGCCGGCTGCGGAACTGGTTGGAAGAGCTTTTCTGATCGCCGCTCGGACCGCCGGGCAGGACCAGGCAGTGGTGAAGGTCGCCCGCCTGGGCGAAGGAGGCTGCATAGGGTATGGAATTCGATGCGGGCGTTGAGAATCTGGCTACGATCAAGGTCATCGGGGTGGGCGGCGCCGGCAACAACGCGGTAAACCGGATGATCAGCATCGGCCTCAAGGGCGTGGAGTTCATCGCGGTCAACACCGACGCCCAGGCCCTCGCCACCTCCCTGGCGCCGACAAAGGTGCAGATCGGCCCGAAGCTCACCAAGGGCCTCGGGGCCGGGGCCAACCCCGAGATCGGCCAGAAGGCGGCGGAGGAGAGCCGGGAGGCCATCGCCGAGGTGCTCAGCGGGGCGGACATGGTCTTCATCACCGCCGGCATGGGCGGCGGCACCGGCACCGGCGCCGCTCCGGTGGTGGCGGAGGTGGCCAAGGAACTGGGCGCCCTGACGGTGGCGGTGGTCACCCGCCCCTTCACCTTTGAGGGCAAGCGAAAGGCGATGGTCGCGGAAAAGGGCATCGCCAACCTCAAGGAGAAGGTCGACACCCTGATCACCATTCCCAACGACCGGATCCTCCAGGTGGTGGACAAGAAGACCTCCCTCACCGAGGCCTTCCGGATTGCCGACGACGTCCTCCGCCAGGGCGTCCAGGGCATCTCCGACCTGATCGCGATCCCGGGGCTGATCAACCTGGACTTTGCCGACGTCAAGACCATCATGTCCAATCAGGGGTCGGCCCTGATGGGGATCGGCATCTCCAGCGGCGAGAACCGGGCGGCGGAGGCGGCCCGGATGGCCATCTCCAGCCCGCTTCTGGAGACCTCCATCGAAGGAGCCAAGGGGGTGCTCCTCAACATCACCGGCGGCAACGACCTCTCCCTCTTCGAGGTGAACGAGGCCGCCGAGATCATCTCCCAGGCCGCGGACCCCGACGCCAACATCATCTTCGGGGCGGTCATCGACGAGAGCCTCCAGGATGAGATCCGGGTGACGGTCATCGCCACCGGCTTCGACCGGGACAGCCGGCTGCGGCGGACGGCCGGCTCGGTGGTCGGCGGGGAACTGGACCTGAAGCCCTTCAACGATGACCTGGAGATCCCGGCCTTCCTGCGCCGGCGGGGGCCGGGGAGCAACTGAGGCGCACGGAGCCCCCGCGGCGCCGCCGGGGGTGGAGCGCCCGGACCCGAAAGGTCCGGGCGCTCCTTGCGCTTCCTGGGGTTGGGGATTCCTGGGGTTCAGGCGCCAGAGCCGGCGGACCGGTCTCTCGACACACGAAGACATAGGTAGTGGAAAATTGCGGCCCTGTTTCGACATGTCCAGGGGCGTTGGGCATGTACAATGGGGCATAGCCCCAGGACGGGCTTCGTATAATCCGGTACCCCCGGGGAGGGAGCCGGCGTGCCGGTGCTGCGGGTGAGCGTGGACCTGCTTTTCGGCCTGGCGCTCCTGGTGGACGGCGTCTGGCTCTGGGCTGCGGGCGTCCTCGCCGGGGCGCCCGTGCGCCCCCTGCAACTCCTGGCTGCCGCCGCCCTGGGGGCGGCCGCGGACGTCCTCGCCTTCTTCCCGGGCGGAAGGTGGCTGCACCTGGGGGGAACCCGGGCCCTGGGTACCCTGGCCCTGGTGGCCCTGGCCTTCGGCGGCCGGGGCCGGTGGCAGGGGGTGCCCCGGGCCCTGCTGGCTTACCTGGTGCTGGGGGCGGTGGCAGCGGGGCTGGGCCTGGCCCTTAGCCCCCCGGGGCCCGGGGTCGCGGTGCCGGCGGAGGGGAGCCGGTGGGTGGTCTACGGGGCCCCCCGGGCCCCGACCCCCCTGGTGCTGGTAGGCGTCCCCCTGGCCCTGGCCGGTGCCCGGCTGCTGGTGACGGGGCTGGGGGCGTGGTGGCAACTGCGGCGGGGGCTGGGGGGGGGGGGGGGGGACCTGGGCTGGGGGAACCGGCGGCGCCCGGGGCCGGGGGGCAGCGGCCACCGGCCCCGGGATCCCCTCTCGGGGGACCCGGTGGTGGTGGTGGAGGAGTCGGCCCTGGCCGGGGTCGCGCCGGCGGATTTCCTGGCCCTGGCCCGGACCGGGCCGGCGGACCCGGGGCTGCCGGAGCCGGCGGCGGCCTGGGCCGGCCGGACCCGCTGGCTCGCCTACCAGGCCGTGGGGGGCCAGGGCTGGCCGCCGGCCATGCGGCCCCTGGCCCTGGCGGCGGCCGGCCAGCCGGTCCGGGCCCTGGCGGCGGTCAGCCCCGGGG
>QGUP01000402.1 GCA_003242505.1 Bacillota bacterium | reverse complement strand
GAGCCCCTCGGGGTTGGTGTGCTGCGCGAGCCAGGTCCACATGGGGTTCTCGGGATAGTCCCGGCCCCGCTCGATGATGCCGATCCGGTCCACCCCCACGAGGTTCCGGACCCCGGCCCGGAGCAGGAGCTTGATGATGGCCACCCCGGCGGCGCCGCAGCCCACCAGCACCACCTTGACCTCGTCGAGCTTCTTGCCCACCACCTTGAGGGCGTTGATCAGCCCGGCGAGGACCACCACCGCGGTGCCGTGCTGATCGTCGTGGAAGACCGGGATGTCCAGCTCCTTCCGGAGCCGCTCCTCGATGTAGAAGCACCGGGGCGAGCTGATGTCCTCGAGGTTGATGCCGCCAAAGCCCGGAGAGATCTTCTTGATGATCTCAACGATCTCGTCCGGGTCCTTGGTGTCCAGGCAGATGGGGAAGGCGTCCACCCCGGCAAACTGCTTGAAGAGCATGCACTTGCCTTCCATCACCGGCAGCGCGGCCGCCGGGCCGATGTCCCCCAGCCCCAGGACCGCGGTGCCGTCGGTCACCACCGCCACGGTGTTCCGCTTCATGGTGAGCTGGAAGACCTTGGCGGGGTCCTGGTGGATGGCGGTGCAGACCCGGGCCACCCCGGGGGTGTAGACCATGGAAAGGTCGTCCCGGTTCTTGATCGGGATCCGGGGGTTGACCTCGATCTTGCCCCCCAGGTGGGCCAGGAAGACCCGGTCCGAGACGTTGATCACCCGGACCCCCGGCAGGGCCGAGACCGCGGCGATGACCCGCTCGCCATGGTCCGGGCTCTCCACCCCCACGGTGACGTCCCGGATGACCGACTCCTTGCCGGCCTGGATCAGGTCCACCGCCATGATGTCGCCCCCCGCGGCACCGATGGCCGCGGCCAGGGAACCAAATACGGAACGGGCATTCCGGATCTCCAGTCGCAGGATCAGTCGGACGGATCCGGGTCGGGTCACTGCCAAGTGGGGCCGCCTCCTTCCAACAACCCTGGGCCGTCCATCCTACGGACAGGGACCGGGTATGGGTCGTATCATGCCTCAACACTCACAGTCACAGCTAACGAACAGATTCTAACACATCGGCGCCCTCCCCTACTACCCCGGCGCCAGGTCGGGCGGCGGGTCAGTGGCAGGCCAGTGGCGGGCCAGACTCCTCCACATACCCCGGCCGGGGTCCGGGCCAGACTGATCCGAAGACCGCCCGCAGCAAGGGGGGAGCCCGGTGGCGACCAGCCGCGCCGCACCCAGGCCGCTTCTGCCGCCGGACCTGGCCCAGAGCCACCGGCTGCTGCAGGAGGCGATGGGGACCAGCGACGACATCCACTACCTCCCGCTCCGGCTCCGGTGGCGCAACACCCCGGCGCTGGTGGTCTACCTGGACGGCCTGACCAGCACCGACTCCCTCCACGGCGACGTGTTGGAGCCCCTGCGGCGGAACCTGCCCTCCCGGGAACCGCCCGGGGACCTGGCAGACCTGGCCGCCCAGCTCCTCAACACAGGGGTCGCCCTGGTCACCCGGGACCCGGCCCGGGTGCGGGAGGAGGTCTGCCGGGGCAAGAGCGCCCTCCTGGTGGACGGCTACTCGGGGGCGCTGATCCTGGACACCCAGGGGTGGGAGGAGCGGCCGGTCCAGTCGCCGCCCTCGGAGACGCTTCTCAAGGGCCCCCGGGACGGCTTTGTGGAGAACGTCACCACCAACGTGGCCATGGTCCGCCGGCGGCTGGGCGGCCCTGGCCTGGTGGTCCGGCACTTCCGGGTGGGCCGCCGGGGCCGGACCCGGGTGGCGGTGCTCTACATCCAGGACTTGGCCCCCAGGCGGCTGGTCCAGGAGATCATCGGCCGCATCCGGAGCGTGGAGTACGACGCGGTGCTGGACAGCTTCCAGCTCCGGGAACTGCTGGCCGGCCCGGTGCTCTCCCCGTTCCCCCGGATCGAGGGCACCGAGCGGCCGGACAAGGTGGCCGCGGCGCTGCTTTCGGGCAAGGTGGCGGTGATCATGGACACCTCCCCCTTCGCCCTGGTGGCGCCCTCCACCCTGATCGACTCGATCCTGGCCCCGGACGACTACTACTCCACGCCGCTCCTGACCCTCTTCGTGCGGCTGGTGCGGCTGGCGGGCTGGATGGTCATGGTGCTGGCCCCTCCGCTCTACATCGCGATCGAGATGTACAACCCGGACATCGTCCGGACGGAGCTGGCCCTGTACCTGGCCCAGGAGCGGTCGGGGATCCCCCTCACCGCAGCGATGGAGGTCTACTTCCTCGAGGTCGTGATGGAGATGATCTACGAAGCGACCATCCGGCTGCCGGCCAAGGTCTCCGCCACCGCCACGGTGGTCGGCGGCGTGATCGTCGGCCAGGCAGCCGTCCAGGCCCGGTTCATCTCCGGCACCGCCCTGGTGGTGGCGGCCATCTCCGCCATCGGCTCCTTCACCCTGCCCGGGCCGGAGATCGGCCAGACCTGGCGGGCCACCAAGTGGGTGCTGATGGTGGCCGCCTCCTTCTTCGGGGTGTACGGCCTCTTTGCCGCCGGCTTCGCTCTGACGGTCTGGCTCGCCTCCCAGGACTCCTTCGGGACTCCGTACCTCGCCCCCCTGGCCCCCTTCATCTTCCAGGACCTGAAGCGGGACTCCCTCTGGCGCAAACCCCTGGGGGAGATGAAGGGGCGGCCCCGGACCTACCGGGCCCAGGACCCGGACCGGACCGGCCGGCGGCAGAACCGGAAGTACCAGGACCAGGGGGAGCGATGAGCCGCCGCCGGCTGGCCCTCCTGCTCCTGGGGCTGGTGGGCCTGACGGGCTGCTGGGATTTCCGGGGGCTGGACCAGCGGGCCTTTGCCATCATGATCGGCATCGACCGGCTGCCCGACGACCGCTGGCGGGTGAGTGTGCAGATGCACCA
>QGUP01000401.1 GCA_003242505.1 Bacillota bacterium | reverse complement strand
TTCCGGGTGCCCATACCTGGCAGGGAAACACCCCTTCCCATTCCGAACAGGGCCGTTAAGCCTGCCAGGGCCGAGGGTACTGGGGGCCCAGCCCCCGGGAGAGTAGGTCGGTGCCCGGAGTAAGTTTGGCCCGTCCACTGGAAACTCCAGTGGGCGGGTCACCGTTCCGGCATAGCTCAATGGGTAGAGCACCCGGCTGTTAACCGGGGGGTTGCAGGTTCGAGTCCTGCTGCCGGAGCCAGACGGTGCCAGGGGGCGGTATCGGAAAGCCCGCTAGCCGCGGCTTTCCGATACCGCCATCTTCCGACAACCGTTCGTCCCCTGCTGCTGGCCTGTTGCATCCAGTGCTTGCTTTGTGCTATATTAGACCGTGCCTGGAGTGAACGGCCCGGTAGCTCAGCTGGTAGAGCAGCGGACTGAAAATCCGCGTGTCGGCGGTTCGAGTCCGCCCTGGGCCACCAGCCGTGGACCGCTAGCTCAATTGGTAGAGCATCCGACTCTTAATCGGAGGGTTGAAGGTTCGAGTCCTTCGCGGTCCACCAATCGTGGGGCTCTGCCCCACACACATGCGGGTTTAGCTCAGGTGGTAGAGCGCCACCTTGCCAAGGTGGAGGTCGCGAGTTCGAGTCTCGTAACCCGCTCCACACGTGGGCCCGTAGCTCAGTTGGGAGAGCGCATGAATGGCATTCATGAGGTCAGGGGTTCGATTCCCCTCGGGTCCACCACACCTGCGCGGTTAGCTCAGTTGGGAGAGCACCTGATTGACGTTCAGGGGGTCAGAGGTTCGAATCCTCTACCGCGCACCAGGTGTCGGAGAGGAGAGACGGCAAGCCTTGCCAGGCTTGCCGTCTCTCTGTTATGGTGACAGTAACGAGAGGTGAACCTCCCCGTTGGACAACCTGACCCATGGGCTCCTGGGCGCTGCCATCGGCATGGTGCGGCGCCGGGAGGGCGGCCCGGAGCGGGCGGCCCCCCTGACGGAGACCGACAAGGCCGTGGTCTGGGCCGCGGTTCTGGCGGCGGAGCTGCCGGACGTGGACGTCTTCTTTGGCGGCGGAAGCCCCCTGGCCAGCCTGGTCTACCACCGGGGCATCACCCACTCCCTGGCGGCTGCACCCCTCCTCGCCCTGGCGGCCACAGGGCTGGTAAAGCTCCGGTGGCGCCGGGCCCGGACCGGAGTTGTCTACCTCTGGAGCCTGGCGTCCCTTCTCCTCGCCCACCTGGTGAACGACTGGATGACCGGGTGGGGAACCCGGCTGCTCCTGCCCTGGTCCGATGCCCGCCTGGCCCTCGACTGGGTGCCTATCGTCGACCCCCTCTACACCCTGCCCTTGCTGGTGGGAGTGCTGGTCGCCTGGCGCCGGCCCCACCTCCGGCGGCGGGCGGCCGGCGCGGCCCTGGTCTATCTCTTCCTCTACGCCGTGGGGTACCGGGGGCTGAGCCACACCTGGCTCACGGCCCAGGTCCGGGCCCACTACCAGGGGCAGCCGGTGCAGGCCCTCCGGGTCTCCCCGAGCCTCTTCAGTCCGGTGGCCTGGCAGGTAACGGTGGACCTCGGGGACCGGTACGAACAGGGAACCGCAAGCCTGGTGCGGCCGTACCAGGTGGAGCGGGTGGTGGCCAAGGCCCCGGAGGACCCGGTGGTCCAGGCCCTGCGCCGGGCGCCGGAGCTGAAGCCCTTCTTTGACCACTACCGCTTCCCGGTCATCGAGTACCGGCAAACCGGCGACGGGTATGTCGCGGTGCTGGGGGATGTCCGGTATCAGTTCCGGGGCCGGAGCCTGGGGTACGAGGTCCATCTCACCCCGGACCTCCAGGTCCGGCGGATTGTCGGCGGCGGGTGGTAACCCCGGGGCTGGGCTGGCGACCCCCCGGGGATGGAATCCGGCCGGCCCCTCTCCGGGGCCGGCCGGATCGATTTCTCGGTGGGTTTCGGAGACACCCCTCTCAGCGGGCTTCCTATCCGCCCCGCTGACCGGGTTTCGGATACGCCGCCGTCAGCGGCCCTGGGCTACGCCCCTGTCTCTTCGCTGTGCCCCTGTCAGCGGCTTTGCGATACGCCCCAGGCGGCGAGGAGTTGGTCCAGGGCCGGCTCGTCCACCAGGTAGTACCAGGCCCCGCCGATCTGCCCCGTGGTCCCGGGCAGGGTGGCGGTCTCCACCTGCTCCCGGGCGGCCAGGAGGCGCCGGCCAAGCTCCACCTGCTCCTGGAAGGGCAGGTTGGTCTCCAGGTACTGGCCGGCGTTTCGCAAGATGTCCACCAGTTCCGGCCAGTTCTCGGGGGTGATGGCCTGGGCCAGGAGGGCCTGGAGGAACCGCTGCTGCCGCTGGACCCGGGTGAGGTCGTCGTCGTGCTGGCCGTCCCCGGAGAGCCGGAAACGGAGGAACTGCAGGGCCTGGTCGCCGCTGAGCCGCTGCTTGCCGGGCTGCAGGTCAATCCGCAGTCCCTGGTAGGGGTCCTCGTAGTACATCCGGCGGTCGACGTCGACCTCCACGCCGCCGAGCCGGTCCACCGCCCAGCGGACGCCCTCCATGTCCACGGCCACGTAGTGCCGCACCGGCACCCCCAGGAGGTCGGAGACCGTCGCCAGGGCCAGGTCCGGCCCCCCGAGGGCGTAAGCCGCGTTGAGCTTGCCCGTGCCGTGGCCGGGGATGGCGACCCGGGTATCCCGAGGCAGGGAGAGGAGCCGCAGGAGCGGCCGGTCCCTGGCCACCTGGGCCAGGATGATGGTGTCCGACCGCCCGCCGTCCTGGAACCGGCGGTCCACCCCCAGGAGGAGGATCCAGGTGGGCTCCGCCGCCCCCTCGGCAGCGCCTCCTCCTGCTGGCCCGGCGGACGCCGGCGCCTCCCCGGCGGACGCCTGGGGCTCCGGGCCGGCGGCGCCCTTCCCGGGCCAGGCCACCCAGATGACG
>QGUP01000400.1 GCA_003242505.1 Bacillota bacterium | reverse complement strand
GCTGCTGGAAGGTCTCAAGCTTGCCAGCACGCTTGTCGCCTTTTCCACCTTCGGCCTTCTCTTCTTCGCCAACTCGGCCTTTATCCACGCCCGCATGAAGGAGTTCGGCCTGCTGAGCCTGATGGGAGTGTCCCGGGCGCAACTGATGGGGCTCATCGCCATCGAGGGGCTTCTGATCGGCGCGGCGGCGGTCTTCAGCGGCCTGGCAGCGGGCCTCCTTTTCCTGAAACTCTTCTTTATGGCTGTCTCCGCCGTGCTTCAGCTCCCGCAGGAGATCCGGCTGTACGCGGGGCCCCGGGTATGGGGCCAGACCCTCCTGGTCTTCGGCGCCATCTTCGTCCTGGCCTCACTCGTCTCGCTCCGGTCAGTGGCAACGAAAAACCCCGTCCAGATGATCCGGGCCCGGCGCCAGCCCAAGAGCTTTCCCGCCATCTCCCGCTGGCGGGCCGCCCTCGGGCTGGTCCTCGTCCTGGGCGGATACGCCGTGGCCTGCTTTCCCAACAGGACGGTGTTGGCCTTGAGCATGGCGCCGGTCACGGCCATGGTGAGCTTCGGCACCTACCTGCTGATGCGGGAGGGGTGGATCCTCCTCCTCTCCTGGCTCCGCCGCCGGGAGCGGTTTTTCTACCGGCCCGGACCCTTCCTGTCGGTGAGCCAGCTTCTCTACAAGGTCCAGGAGAACTACCAGATCCTGGCCGGGGTGGCAGTGACGGTGGTGTTTGTCCTCACCGCCATGGGAACGATCGTGACGTTCTACACCCTGTTGTTGCGGGATCAACTGGCCAACAATCCCATTGCCATCCAGATGACGCTCCCAGCGGGCAGCGACCTGCCGGCGGCGGCGGCCCGGGTGGAGGCAGTGCTCCGAAAGCACGGCGTCACCGGCCTCACCTACCGGGAACTCATCACCCGAACCGCCACGGTGGGGGCAGACGGCGTCACCGTCACGCTGATCCCCTTCAGCCTCTACGCCGCTCTCGACCGGCCCCAGGCTGAGGCCCTCCCGGCGCTCCGGCCGGACGAGGCGATCCTGTGCTACTACTTCTATCCCTGGTTCCCCACGCCCAGGCTGTCAGGCCCGAGCGCCGCTGACCTGACAGTGGGCGGGGAGCGAATCCCCCTCAAGATCTGGCACGACCATGGGGGCGATCTGCTCAACGACCAGCCCACCGACTACACCCTGGTTCTCGAGGACGGAACCTTCGCTGCCCTCATGGCCCGGACCCCGGCCGCGGAACGGCTCCCCATGGCCGTCTGGATCGGCCCCGGATGGCAGGACCGGGCGCTGCGGCAGGCCCTCGCGGAACTGCGCAGCGACTATCCCGACGGAGGGCCGGTGGCGCTTTCCTCGAAGCTCGAGGCTTACCTGGGCGTCACGTCGTTTGTGGGGACGCTTTTCTTCATCGGCCTCTTCATGTCGCTGCTCGCCTTCCTCGCTTCCATCAGCGAGATCCTGTTCCGGCTCTTCACGGAGATTGAGGACGACCGGCGGTACTTCCAGCGGCTGGCGCAGTTGGGGGTGAGCCTTCGGGAGCTGAAGCGCCTGGCCCTGGGCCAGGTGGCGGTGGTCTTCTTTGTCCCCTTCGGGGTGGGCGTGGTCCACACCACCTTCGCCATGAAGGCGCTCTCCTTCATCGTCTCGCAGCCGGTCCTGCACCACGGCTGGATGGCGGCCGCCGCCTACCTGGCTCCCTACCTGGTGACCTTCGCCGGCGCCGCGGAACTCTATTGGCGGTCCCTGCGGGCCGGGCTGAAAGCCCGGGCGGCGGCGTGAACGTGTGGGGAGCAAAGCTGATGAAGCCGTGGCAGTCGGCTGCCGGAAACCTCTGACATGGCCGGCGGCGCTACCTGGCGTACCTCGCCGGCGCTACCTTTGCGGTGAGGATCTTCTCTGTGCGCAGCACCCTGTACCGCCACCCTCCAGCCCCGGCCCCTTACAGCCACCTACCCCCGAACGCGATCCCCCCGGCCCCGGGGCGCCGCCACCGCATCCCCGCCCAGAGGACGACCCCCGCCAGGGCCACAAGGAGCAGCGCGAGCCTGGCGGCCAGAGCCTCCTCCCCCGCGTGGACGGCGGTGTAGATGGCCATCGCCAGGGTCTGGGTCCGGCCGGGGATGTTGCCGGCGACCATCAGGGTGGCGCCGAACTCCCCGAGGGAGCGGAGAAAGGCGAGGAGCACCCCCGTGAAGATCCCCGGCCAGGCCAGGGGAAGGGTGATGTGCCGGAACCGGTCCCACAGCCCGGCGCCGTCCAGGGCCGCCGCTTCCAGCACCTCCCCCGGCACCTCCTCCAGGGAGTTCCGGGCGGCCTGGACAAAGAGGGGCAGGCTGACCACCGCGGCGGCCAGGACCGCCGCCGCAGGGGTGAAGATCAGGGTGCCGCCGAAAAAACGCTGGGTGAGCCAGCCCACGGGCCCGGAGCGGCCAATGAGCCGGAGCAGGTAGTAGCCCAGCACCGTGGGAGGCAGGGCCAGGGGGAGGGTGACCAGGACCTCCACCACCCGGCGGCCCCGCCAGCGGGGCCGGGCAAGAGCCAGGGCCAGCGGCAGGCCCGCGGCCGCCGCGACCGCGGTCGCGCCCAGGGCGATGAGCAGCGAAACCCGAAGGGTGCTCCAGACGGGCATGGGATCACTTCCCCGGCAGAAAGGCGTCGTGTCCCCGGCAGGAAGGCGTCATATCGCTGGCCGGGAGGCATTATCTCCCCGGCAAGAACCCGTGCTCCTGGAAGAGCGCTTGCCCCCGGTCCGAAAGGAGGAAGCTGGCAAAGGCCTCCGCCGCTGCCCGGTGCCGGGACCCGGGGAGCACGGCCAGGGGGTAGACCACCGGCCGGTGGCTGCCGGGAGGCGCCTCGGCGACGATCTGTACCTGGTTGGAGGCGGCGGCATCGGTGCGGTAGACGATCCCGGCCCGGGCCGCGCCCGCCGCCACGTGGTGGA
>QGUP01000024.1 GCA_003242505.1 Bacillota bacterium | reverse complement strand
AGCTTCTCCGTCACGTAGTGGATGATGGAGTTGTTGGAGATCGCGATGGGCACGCCCTTCAGGTCCTCGAGGGTCTGGGCCTGGGACCTGGGCGAGGCGAGGATGAGGAACCGGCCCTCCCGGGGGTTCGCCCCGAGGCTGAGGGAGATGACCTTCACCCTGGCGCCGCTGGCCACCAGGGTGGTGGCGGCGACGGTGTCCGCGATGGCCCCGTCGATCTGGCCGGCGGTCAGGGCCACGTCCCGCTCGTCGGCGCTCCGGAAGTTGACCAGTTCCACCTCCACCCCGGCCTCCCGGAAGTAGCCCTGGGCCTCGGCCACCCAGAAGGGCAGCCCGTCCACGATGGGCAGCATGCCCACCCGGAGCTTCGCCCCCGGCCGGCTCTCGCCGGAGCCGGCGCCGGTCGCGCCGGCCTGGGGGGCCTCCTTTCCGCCGGCACCGTCCTGCCCCGCCGGCCCCCGGCCGCACCCGGCCAGGAGGGTGGTCAGGGTCAGCAGCGCCGCCACTGCGATCCGCAGGTGCTTCATCGTCTGGTGCCTCCTGTTGCAGTTCGCTCGACGGGGTTGGGGGCCGGCGCCGGGCCGGCCAGAGGCCCGGGACGCGGCCAGGGCCGCCGGCAGCCCGCCGGCGGCCTGGGAGTTCCGGTCAGGCGGCCACGAGGACCGCCGCCGCGGTGAAAAGGAAGTACCCGACGGCAATGTAGCCGTTGACGTTGAAGAAGGCGGTGTTGACCCGGGAGAGGTCCGTCGGGGAGATGATCGAGTGCTCGTAGTGGAGGAGCCCGGCCAGGATCAGCCAGCCCCCCAGGTAAAGCCAGCCCGGCAGCGCCCAGGCCAGGGGGTTCCAGGACGGCCAGAACCCGGCCAGGTGACCGACCCAGAGGGCCAGCACCGCCACCAGGGCGTGGGCGAGCCGGGAGATCAGAAGGGCCCGGGGGATGCCGAACCGGACCGGGATAGAGTGGAGCCCCTCCTGCCGGTCGAAGTCGTAGTCCTGGGTGGCGTAGATGATGTCGAAGGCGCCGACCCAGAGGGCGACGATCACTCCCAGGAGCAGGGCCAGGCCGTCGATCCGGCCGGTGACCGCGATGTACCCGCCGAAGGGGGCCCAGCCGTCCGCCAGCCCCAGGATCAGGTGGCAGAGCCAGGTCCACCGCTTGGTGTACGAGTAGATCACCAGGTTGAAGACCGCCAGGGGGAAGAGGGCGAGGCAGAGGGGGTTGAGCTGCCAGGCCGCCAGCCCCAGCACGGCGATGGAGACCAGGGCCAGGGCCAGCACCTCCTGCCGGCTCACCTTGCCCGCGGGCAGGTGGCGGCCGGCGGTCCGGGGGTTGCGGGCGTCGATGGCGGCGTCGATCAGCCGGTTGAGGGCCATGGCCGCGGTGCGGGCGCCGACCATCGCCACCGTCACCCAGAAGAAGACCCGGGGGCTGGGCCATCCCCGGGAGGCGAGGAAGGTCCCCAGGTACGCAAAGGGCAGGGCGAAGATGGAGTGCTCGAACTTGACCAACTCCGCGTAGGTGCGGATCCTGGCCGCCGGGCTGACCCGGGGCCGGACTTCACCCATCGATGCCATACTCTGCCCACCGCCTGTCCACGAGGGCCCGGATCGCCTCGTCCATGGTGATCTTCTTCGGCCAGGGCCGGGTGTGGCCTTCCTCGGGCCACTTGGCCGTGGCGTCCACCCCCATCTTGGAGCCGTAGCGCCAGAAGGGGGCGGCGTGGTCGAGGTCGTCCACCGGGCCTTCGCTGAAGAAGATGTCCCGCCGGGGGTCGACGTTGTTGAAGACCGTCCAGGCCGTCTCCGAGAGGTTCTGGACGTCGGTGTCCTCGTCCACCACGATGATGAGCTTGGCCAGCATCATCAGCCCCAGCCCCCAGAGGCCGTGGACCACCTTCCGGGCGTGGCCGGGGTACCGCTTCTTGATCCGGACCAGGACGCAGTTGTGGAAGACCCCTTCCGCCGGCATGTTGATGTCGAGGATCTCCGGCAGCACCATCTGCAGGAGCGGCAGGAAGATCCGCTCCGTCGCCTTGCCCAGGTAGTAGTCTTCCATGGGCGGCCGGCCGACGATGGTGGTGGGGTAGATGGGGTTCTTCTTCCGGGTGATGGCGGTGACGTGGAAGACGGGATAGGGTTCGGCGGGGCTGTAAAAGCCCGTGTGGTCGCCGAAGGGCCCCTCCATCCGCATCTCGTCCAGGTCCACGTACCCCTCGAGGACGAACTCCGCGTGGGCCGGGACCTCCAGGTCGACGGTCTTGCACCTCACCAGTTCCACCGGCTGCTTCCGGAGAAACCCGGCGAACATCAGCTCCGGCACCATCGGCGGCAGGGGCGCAGTGGCGGCGTAGATGGTCGCCGGGTCTGCCCCGATAGCCACCGCGACCTCCATCCGCCGGGCTCCCTGCTCCCGGGCCCGGTCCATGTGCCGCTGGCCGTCCTTGTGCTTGTGCCAGTGCATCCCGGTGGTGCGGGCGTCGTAGACGTGCATCCGGTACATGCCGACGTTCCGCTGGCCGGTCACCGGGTCCCGGGTGAAGACCAGGGGCAGGGTGATGAACCGGCCGCCGTCCTCGGGCCAGCACTGGAGGATGGGCAGTTTGGTGAGATCCGGCTCGGTCTCCACCACCTCCTGGCAGGGGGCGCGGCTCACCAGCCGGGGCGCGGTGTTCTTGAGGGCCTCCAGGAGCTTCATCCCGGCCCCCAGCTTGTCCAGGAAGCCGCCCCCCGGGGCGGGGAGCTGGAGGAGCTCCCGGATCTCCTGCCCGATCTGGTCGAGATGCTCCACCCCCAGCGCCAGGCAGATCCGCTCCATGGACCCGAAGGCGTTGATCAGGACCGGGAACTCGGACCCTTCCACGTTCTCGAAGAGCAGGGCGGGCCCGCCGCCGGGCCGCTTCATCACCCGGTCGGCGATCTCGGTGATCTCCAGGATCGGGCTGACCCGGGCCTTCACCCGGCGCAGCCACCCGCGCTTTTCCAGCGCGTGGACAAACTCCTGGATGTCGCGAAAGGCCATCGGGGCAGCACCTCTAGTTCTCAGCTTCACTTGTCCGGGGCCGCGCCGGGCCGGAGCCGGGTGAACACGAAAAATCGGCGCTCGGCGGCCCGATCGCGCCACATTCAGTCTAACAACTTCGACAGGCGGTGTCAACGAAGGCCAGGGGGCGGGCCGGCCAGCACCTGCACCAGCAGTTCCACCCCAATCCCCCGGCGCACGGGCAGCCCCGCCGGGGCCCGGTCCGCCCGGGCCAGCCCGAGGATCCGGTCCCGGTGCTGCGCGAGGGCCGCACCCAGGTCCCCCAGGGTGCGGATGCCCACCGCCCGGAGCTGGTCCGCCAGGGCCTCCGGGGTCCCGGCGGCCATCTCCCCCAGCCCCACCCCCAGGGCCCCGGCCACCGCCTCGTCCAGCCCGCGGCACCCGGGGTCGGTGCGGAGAAAGGCCGCCAGGGAGACCGGGTCGATGGCCACCGCCTCGGGCCGGGAGCGGACCGCCTCGCTCAGCTGCTGGGAGTAGGCGGCCAGTTCGTTCCGGAGCCGGATGAACTCGTCGTCCGCGAGCTCCAGCAGGCTGGCCAGGATGGAGAACCGGCGGCGGATGGGCGCGGGGATGGTGTGGGCCGCCTTGTACCCCAGGTCGTGCTCGATCTCGGCCCAGGCGTGCTGGAGGATCGACCGGATCTGGATCTCAAAGCAGAGGCCGGTGAGCCGCGGGTCCACCCCGGGTTCCGGGGGATCCGCGGCCAGCCGGCAGATCTTGTGGACCGAAGCGTAGCCGAACCGGTCCGGCTCCTGGGCCCGGCGCTTGTCCACAGACCGCTCCGGGTCGACGGCAAAGGCCCCGTCTACCAGGGCCACCACCCGGTCGACGTCGTCGGCAAAGTAGGTGATCACCCGGAGCCCCAAGAGGTCGGTGACGTCGCTGAGGCTCCGGTACTCCTTGCCCTGGCGCCGCAGCTTTTCGGCCAGGCTGTCCGGGTGCTTCACCCGGTAGGTGACGGAGTGGACCCGGATCCGGTGGCACTCCAGCATCTGGCGGAGCCGGCCGTAGACCAGGGCCCCAAGCTCCTCGTAGAGGGGCTGCTGGGAGCGGAACTCCGCCACCATCGCCCCGATCCTGTCCTCCATCCTGATCCCTCCGGCTTGCTCTCCTGGGCCCCGGCCGGGGGCAGGGTTCAGCGTCCCGGCCATGGTATACTGGTTGCAAGTGAAGGACCGGGTGAGGAGGCGACCCATGCGGATCATCGTCGGCGTCAGCGGCGCCAGCGGGGTGATCTACGGGGTCCGGCTGCTGGAGGTGCTCCGGGACCTGGGGGTTGAGACCCATCTCGTCATGACCGGCTGGGCCCGGCGCACCCTGGAGCAGGAACTGGGCCGCAGCCCCGGGGAGGTCATGGCCCTCGCGAGCCGCACCTACAGCATCGCCGACCTTTCGGCCCCCATCGCCAGCGGCTCCTTCCGGACCGCCGGCATGGTGGTGGTCCCCTGCAGCATGAAGAGCCTGGCCGCCATCGCCACCGGCCTGTCCGGGGACCTCCTGAGCCGGGCGGCGGACGTCTGCCTGAAGGAACGCCGCACCCTGGTGCTCTGCCCCCGGGAGACGCCGCTCAACCCCATCCACCTGGAGAATATGCTCCGGCTCAGCCGGGCCGGCGCCATCATCATGCCGCCGGTGCCCGCCTTCTACCACCGGCCCCGGACCCTCGAGGAGATCGTGGACCACTTCGTCGGCCGGATCCTGGACCACTTCGGGCTGGAGCACGGGCTCTACCGGGAGTGGCAGGGGATGGAGAGCGAGGAGTAGCTCACAGGGCGCGAGGTGTGGGGCCCGGGGCGCCGGTCACGGGGTCGCGCCGGCCGCCCCGGCGGCCCCGGGATCCTGGCGGTGCCCGTCCCGGCCCGATGCTGCCCGGGCCAGGGCCGCCTCCGCCGCGGCGATCCGCCGCCGGGCCAGTTCCACGTACTCGGGCTTGATGTCGTACCCCACGTACCGCCGCCCGGCGAGAAGCGCCGCCACACAGGTGGTGCCGGAGCCGCAGAAGGGGTCCAGCACCACGTCCCCGGCGAAGCTGTAAAGCTGGATCAGCCGGGCCGGCAGCTCCAGGGGGAAGGGGGCCGGATGGCCGACCCGCCGGGCGGACTCGGTGGGGAAGGTCCAGACGCTCTGGGTGTACTCCAGGAACTGCTCCCGGGTGATGGTGTCCTGCCGGCCGGCCCGGGCCCGGCGGTAGACCTCCTTGCAGAAGACCAGGATGTACTCGTGCCGGTCCCGGAGGGAGGGGTTGCTGGCCGACTGCCAGGAGCCCCAGGCGCAGGAGCCGCCGGCGCTGGCCCCCTTGTCCCAGATGATCTCCCCCCGCATCAGGTACCCGAGGTCGAGCATGTCCAGGGTGATGTACGAGGCGAGGGGGATGTAGGGCTTCCGGCCCACGTTGGCCACGTTGATGCAGACCCGGCCCCCCGGGGCCAGGACCCGGTAGACCTCCCGGAAGACGTCCCGGAGAAGCTGCCGGTACTCGTCCAGGGTCATGTCCTCGTCGTAATCCTTGCCCACCGCGTAGGGGGGCGAGGTGACCACCAGGTGGACCGAGCCGTCCGGCAGTTCCGGCATCCGCCGGCTGTCCCGGCAGTACACCTGGTTGGCCACCTCGGGCGGAATCTCAGTCTCCCGGCACGGCCCCGGGGCCGGAGTTGAAACCGTCAGGCCGGCGTAGAGCCGCCGGGCGTAGAAGGGGCTGGAGTCGTGGCTGACCCGCTCTGATACGCCGAAGGAACTTGTCCTGGTCCTCCGGCCCACCGGTCATCACCTCAATTCAGTCCGCTGCCGCCTCGCCGGCCGTGGTCCCGGCCACCTCATACCGCACCACCCGGCGGATGCGGTACTGCCTGATCCATCGCAGTACGGTCTGCCTGGTGGTACCAAGCAGGTCAGCGGTTCTGGTCGTGCTGCCTCCTGTCAGGTTGAGGAGGTAGACCAGCACCTTGGCCGGGTCGTCGAACCCCCAGACTTTGCAGGCCCAGGCCAACCTCGGCGGCCTGGCGTAGAAGTGCTCCAGGCAGCAGTAGCCCCGGTTGCGGCGCTTATCCTTGTCCGGCAGGTACTTGAGGGGCCGCCCGCAGTGCAGGCAGTGCCGGGTGCTGTCAATCATGGCGGCGATTTCGCGGTCCGGGCAGTTACTGCGCTTTTTCACCGCCTCCACCCCCCGCAGCGATTCAGTCAGCCGCTTCCCCACCGGAGGCCGGGCGCCCAGTGCGCCGCACCTCGATGCTGACCGTCAGACGCTCCGCCGGGTCCGCCTCCTCCAGAGCTGCGATCGCAGCCTGAAGGGCGGCTATGGCCGCCCGGGGCGAGTGCTCACCCTGCAGCCGGAGCACGTCCCGGCCCCTGGGCTTCGACTTGGCAAACTGGCTGGGCCGCACGGGCCGCTGCGGCAGCCGGTGACCAGCCGCCGCCAGGGAAAGGCTCAGGCGCCTCGGGCCCTTGACCTCCTCGATTGCCACCCGCACCAGGTCGCCCGGCTGCAGGTACTGGTCCGGGTACCAGGGTTCGGCCGGCTCTTCCCCCTCCGGCCAGAACTGGGTGCGGTGGATGAGGCCACGGCCGACGGCCCGGCCGGTCTGGTCCCGGATCTCTGCGATGGCTCCGTACGACCGCACCTCGACCACCGTCGCCTCCCACACCTGCCCGGGCTCGAACCACACCTTCGTTCGGCCTTCGCTGGGCTCCGGTGCGGGCTGATCGTCGGCCGACTGCTGTTCCGGCCGGTTCCGTTCTTCGGGTTGCTCCGGCAGAGGCCCGACCTCCAGCCGGCCCGACTCCTTCAGCTTCCGCACCTCTGCCTCCACCTTGCGCTGGCGCTGCCACTGCCGGCGCCAAACCGCAACGGTCAGGTGGTTGATGCCGACCCGATCTGCGATCTCCACGTCGCTCAGTCCCTGCTCCAGAAGGACCAGGACCTGCTCCTTCTTGGCCCGCAGCTCGGCGTTCACGGCTCATCCCTCCCGTGCATTCAGTCAGCCGCCGACTCCCCGTCCGGGGCCGGCAGGTAGTACCGGCAGGACCGAACCTCCACCCGCACCTCGAAATCCACCGCCCCGGCGAGCCGGACCGGCAGCGCCGGCACCTCCGGCCGGTAGCCCGACAACACCTCAGGCGTCGGGCACACATCGGCCTTGAGGCACCTGGCGCACAGGTGCTGCGGAGTCGCCGCCACGTCCACGAGTTCTAGCGGCAGGTCGGCCGGCTGGTCCGCTTCGCCGTTGTCCTGATCCTCGGCCAGCACCTGCAGCTGCAGTTCCGCCGCCGGTTCCTCCGCCTCGGTCTGGTCTGCGGCTGCGATGGTCTCACCAGCCTGGGGATGCTCCGCGGCCTGCGGCTCCCCGGCTCCAGCCGGCGTGCTCCCGGCATTCTGCCCGGGCCTGGCCTCCAACAGCGCCAGGCACTCCGCCACCGACCGACCGGACCGCCAGGCCTGGAGCACTCTGGCCCAGGCCTCCTTGTACCGCTCTCGCTCCCCAGTGGCGGCCCGTCCGCCAGGCCCAAAAACGCCCAACTCCCGCCTCTTGGCCGCCACGGCGACTGACGACACCCCAAGCAGCTCCCCGATCCAGATGTCCCGGCCATCGGCCAGCATCCGCCGTAGAATCTCCTCCGGCGGCCACTCGAACTGACGACCCATCGGTTCGTTCTCCTCCCTCCATCTGGGACCGAGTCCATCGCTCGGCTGGCCGGCGTCCAGCCTGGCCCGCTCCTCATCCGTCAGCCGTCGCACCACAACGCCGGAATGGTTAATCCGCCGCCGCTGATACCGGTAGTCCGGCGTCTGGGATACCAGCCCCATGTCGTAGAGGAGGCCCAGGATGCGCACGATGTGTGACTTCCTGATGCCCAACCGTCCGGAAATTTCTTCGACCGTCAGCCCATCCTGAGCATCATCCAGGACCCCGAGAATTCTCGCAGCCAAGCTCGCCACGTTCCCACCGCCTCCGCTATACCGGCCCCCGCTCGGTCAGGATGATTTCCGTCCGGGGGTTTCTCGGGTCAACACCGGTCTCAGGAGGGAGGGTCTCGCACCATTCCTCGGAGTCGTCTACAATCAGGCCGGCGTCAACCAGTGCATCCTCCAGGACCTTGGTCCAGTTCGTCCGCCGGTCCCGCCGGCGGCGGACCGGGAACCACAGTCGGATCTCTAAGCGTGGGCGCCAAAAAGGGCGCCCGTCGGCCTTCGCCTCAAGGAGCGCCCAGCGGATATGCTGCACAGCCTCCGGTACTGCCCGGATCCGAACCGACTTGCGGCGACTGTACTCATTCAGGCTCGGGGGGAGATAGCCCGGCAGGACCAGGTGGAGTTGTCGGCCCGGGGTAGCCCAGGGGAAGGGTTCGGTCGGAAACACTCCCTTGTGGTTGCCTCGCTTCCGCGGGGCGGTCGGTCCAGGCGGCCACTCCCCAGCCAGGATCCGGCGCTGGTCTTCGAGGGTCAACCGGGCCGGTAACTCGATACCCCGCCGGTGGAGCTCCAGGAGCCTCTCCAGTAGGTCAGCCACCGGTCCCCACCTGCCCGGTCTGGGCCTGCAGGTCCGCCAGCGCCTCCCTGGCCAGCTGGTGCAACTCCACCTCTACGCCCAGTTCCGCACACCACCGGACCGCCCGGCCGTAGGCCCGGAGCCAGACAGCCAGGTCATCCACGGCCCTGAGCATGTCGTCCTCGCTCTGCAGCGCCGCCTCGGTTACCCGGACCAACCCGTCGATCACCAGGGCCTCCGTGGTCCGGAGCCACTCCCTGGCCTGGGCCTGCGCAATCCGCCGGCGCTTGAGCTGTGCATGCTGGCGGCGGACCTTCTGCAAGCTCTTAGCCACTGGCATCACCGTCCTCCCGGCGCCGTTGAGCCACCCCCAGCCGGTAGCTGGTCGCTGTGTTGTGGACGATAACGCAGAGTTCGGCGAGCCGGTCCACGATCCGATCCCCGTCGCCGGTCACGTCCTCCAGGCCCTCCTCGCCCAGGGCCACGCGGTTAAGCACCGTCCGCAACTGCCCGGGGGAGAGGTTGGTGGTCACCACCGTTGGCGCCCACCTGCGATACCGGGCATCCACCAGGTCCTGCAACCACCCGACCCGGGGGGCCGTGAGCCGCCCGCCGGCCAGGTCGTCCAGCACCAGCAGGTCTGCCGTGGCGGCCCGCTGCAACAGGTCGTCCCGCTCGTCGGCCTCGAGGGTGCCAAGGTAGGTGAGCCACGACGGGGCATGGACCCAGGCCACCGCCAGTTCCATCCGCCGGGCGAGGTTGGCAAGCGCCGCCGCCAGGTGGCTCTTGCCGTTCCCCGGCTGCCCCCAGACCAGGAGTCCCGGCGGGTCCGGTGCGGGGAGGCCACGGGCGAAAGCCCTGGCAGCCTCGAGGGCCGTCACAGCGCCATCCCTGGCCTCGAAATCGTCCAGGGTGCAGAACTGCAGGCGCCCCATCTCTGCAACTGGAAAGGCGGCCGCATACCTACGCAGCCGCCGTTCTTTCTCCAGTTCAGCCTCCCGGGCCCGCCGTTCGGCCTCCTCCTCCGCCATGCAGGCCCGGCACCGGCCCCGGATTCGCCGCAGCACCCGGACCACGTTGCCCTGGGCGTCGAACTGCTTGAGTTCCACCGGAGGCACTGGGCCGTGCTTCTCACAGACCCAGTGAAGCTCCTCCTCAGAGGGAGAGGGCATCGTAAGGATCCGGTTCAGGACGTTGCCCAGGCGTACCGGCCCGCCGCCCCTGCCCTGCTCGAGCTCCCGCACGCCGCAATCCCTCCTCGGTCTCGGGTTCTGCCCGTGCTTTCGCCCGTCTGCTCTTTTCCTCTTGCCGCTTCCGCTCGTATTCGTCCGCGTCGGCCAACGTCTTCACACCCGCAGCGGCCATTCTGGCGACGACGCTGGCAGCCCAGGAGATGGGGTCAAGTTTGTCCGAATCGATGGCGCGCTGGATTTCCCGGATGATGACCGCGTGGGAAACGCCGGCCTGAGCAGCGTTGTCTAGAATCTCCGCTTTGTCCCACCGCGGCTCAAGGCCGAAGAACCGCTGCCGGAAATAGTCACGCCAGTGCACCGCGTTCTCGTCGGTAGCACTGGCGTCAGCGGCAGGTTCTTCTCCTCTTCTTCTTGTTGTTGTTGGATCATATTCTTCTTCTATCTTCTTGTGGGTTCCCGCAAACCCGCTTCCTGAGCCGCTTTGAGCCTGGTGGGTAGTCCTAGTTTTGGACTGGGGTAGTCCTAGTTTCGGACGGGTGGTAGTCCCGGTTCGGGACTGGTCCCCGGGAGGTAGTCCCGATTCAGGACTAGGTAGTCCTGGTTCAGGACTGGGTAGTCCCGGTTCGGGACTAGGGTAGTCCTCGCCCGGGACTGGGGTAGTCCCAGTTCGGGACTGGTCGGCGGTGGGTAGTCCTGGTTCGGGACTGGGTAGTCCTGGCTCAGGACTAGGTAGTCCTGACTCGGGACTGGTTGACGAGGGCTGGTACAGGTGCCACTTCAGCACCTTAATCTTCATTGGCATGCCTTTTGCTTGCGACCTGGCGATGTAGGGGTCCGTGCCGGGCGGGTTCTCCAACCAGTCGAGCGCAGCGGAGATGGTGGACCGGCCGTAGCCCGTTTCCTGCCGCAGGTCACTGTAGGACATCTGGACCTCTCCTGTGTGCCGGTCCACGGACAAGAGCAGGATAAGCCATATCCTGAGGGCCGCATCCGGCATGGCCCTTAGGTGGCCGTTATCCCGGAAGCTGCGATGAAGCCGGACCCAACCGGACATGGGGTCACTCCTCGTCTGTCACACCATCGCCCGCAGAGGTGGCGGTACCCCTACTGGCCAGAATCTCGTTTGCCTTCTTGACCACATATAGAAAGTTGTGCGGATTCACCTGAGAGACAACGACTTGCGTATCTAACCAGCGCCTTGGGCCCAGCAACGGTTTGGTGGCGACTGAAAACTGGCAAGTGTACTGGTAAACCTCGAAGTTCAGTTCCCAGCACAGGACTTTGGCGTCATGATCCAGGCTGTCGCCGACCAAGATTCCAAAGATAGGAAACCAATCCATGGTCTGTTCCTTGCTTCGCAAGTCGTCCATGGCGGTGGAAAGGGCATAGACGTAGCGGTGTAACTGGGCTACTGCAGCCGGGTCGATCTTCCCCTTCTTGATCTCGATAACAGCAATCGCTGGGGTGCCGGAGTAGGGATGGCGTACCCTCAGACCTACGAGGTCGGCGATGCCGACGCCACCGATCTCGAATTGCTGGGCCAGTATAGCGTCGCAGTCGATTACCTCTGGATGCTGGGCGATGAAGTTCTCCACATCCCTTTCATCCCAGAACACACCTTCACCCCCTCGCTCCGCCCGGCGGGTCCATTGCCCTAATTCGGCAGGCCAGTTTCGCTCCCTCCGCCACCCAGGTGTCGTCCTTCTGCTGATACCACCACCGGGCCGGCAACTCCGTGCCGGCCGGGGCCCGGACGCTGTCCGGTTCCACCTGCAGCAGCACCCGCCCTGCAGCCCGGTCGATCTGCAGCACCCGGGCCACGGCCAGGCAGTACCCGTCCTGGACGATCCGGACCCGAACCGGCACCCTACCCCACCTCGCTGGGCTCCGCCTCGTGGTAGATCACGAGGTTGGCGCCCTGCATCAGTGCCTGGTCGATGAGGTCGGCGGTCCGCTCCAGCACGCTCCTGTCGGCTACAAACCGCTGGCAGTGCGGGCACCACTCCACCGGCATGTCCACGACCAGGACCGGTGTCTCCCAGGGCGTCGGGGCCAGCACCGTCACGGCCCGCCTAGCCGTCAACCGTGAGCAGGCGGGGCACCTCGGCACGTCTGACCGTTGCCGCCACGGCCACCGCCAGCGCCATTTCCACACAGCACATCCCTCCTCGGGATGAGCAGGCCCCGGGCCGCAGGGCCCAGGGCCGTCACCGACTGTATCACTCACCGTGCCGCCGCCGGCCACTCTCGCACCCGGAGGTCCACGGGCCAGTAGTCCCAATCTGCGCCCCTGGC
>QGUP01000399.1 GCA_003242505.1 Bacillota bacterium | reverse complement strand
GGTGCGTACCTTCCATTGCGGTTTTGTCTTTAAAGGGAACGCCGTACCCAGGATGCCACGCAGAGTAGATTTGAGGCAGCGCCGTGTGGGTCCAACCGACCTCCCGCTCCTCGTGCAGGTGCCGTCGTGCACGGCCCGCCGCTGGTGTTCGCAGCGAACCGGCCGAAGTGAGGGAGAGGATGGCATGGACCACTTCGGACCGCCCGATTGACTTTGCCGGGGCAGCAGCCGTGATCGTAGCCTTCCGTCTTCCTGCAGACGTCCTGTTCACTGGGCTCCCGCCAGGCGGCCTGTGGATGACCGTAGGCGGGTCCGTGGCGCTATACTTTCTGGGCGGATAGCATCCGAAGGGCCGCGACCCTCCCTACCGGGCCCGGCTCTCCCCGCCATCTTGCGGGGTCTGCGGAGACAGGTGGTTGGAGCCCGGCCCGGCGGCCACCCCGCGGCTATCCCGCCCCGGGACGGACGTTGTGGGGGGAGACGGCCCAGGTCCCGACCCGCGTGGGTTTCTCCCACCCCTGTTTGGCCCGGAGGGCGTCCCACAGGCCTGCCAACCGCCAGGCCACCGACAGCCACCGATACCAGAACGGCTCAGTAAGGGACCAGAAGACCAACCGGACCAGGTCCCGGAGGCCCTGGTACCGGCCGAAGGGCAGTTCGCCGTAAAAGAGGGCCACGAGGCTGATGACCAGGTTGAGGGAGACCGGGAGCAGGAAGAGCCCGACCAGAGCGGTCTGGTGAAGCCACCCGGCCAGGGCCCCGGCGGCCGTGACCACATATCCCAGGGCCAAAATCACCAGTTCGAGCAGTTCGTAGAGCCAGTAATAGGGCAGGACCACCATGCCGAGCCAGCCAAACCGGGGCCGGAACAACATGTGCCGGTAGGCCCAGAGGGCCTGGGCCAGCCCTCGTTGCCACCGGCGCCGTTGCCGGCCCAGGTCCCGGATGGTCTCGGGTACCTCGGTCCACACCACCGGGTCGGGAACGAAGACCTGCCGGTACGCCCGTCGCCCGGGGTGGGACCGGAAGTGATGGTGCAGCCGGAGCACCAGTTCCATATCCTCCGCCACCGTGCGGTTGGAGAAGCCCCCGACCTCAAACAGCGTTTGCCTGCGGAACATCCCGAAGGAACCGGAAATGATCGGAAGGCTGCCCAGGGTATCGAAGGCGGGTCTCTGGGTGAAGAAGGCCCGGGCGTACTCGATCGCCTGCGTGACGACCAGGGGGTTGGCGGGGAGTCCGGGTTCCACCAGTTGGCCGCCCACCACCCTGCAGCCGTTCAGCACCCTTATCACGCCACCCGCCGCCTGGGTGCGGGGGTCGGAGAACGGACGAGCTCACCGCAGCAGGCTGTCCGGTTCGACGACCGAGTCGGCGTCGATGCACACCACCAGATGGTATCGGCTGAACGCAAGTCCTGCGTTGAGGGCGTCGGCCCGGCCGCCGTTCTCCTTGTCCACCACCAGGAGCCGTGGCTCCTTGGCGCTGACAAAGGTGGCTCGGATCGGCCGGCACGGGACCTTGAGCAGCGGCGGCCGGGTGGTCCGCACCAGGTGAAACTCCTCCCGGAGGACCTCCAGGGTCCGGTCGGTGGAGCCATCGTTTACCACAATCACTTCAAAAACCGGATACCGGCTCCCGAAGACCGACCGGAGGGAGTTGCAAATCACCTTCTCTTCGTTGTGCGCCGGAATGATCACCGAGACCGGGGGCAACCACACGTCCGCCGCGGTCTCGTGACGAGCGGACAGGAGCCGCAGTCGATGAGCAACGATGCAGAAGAGAGCGCATACGAAAAACAGAAGATAGTAGATTACATACCCCAACAGGTAAGCGCCCAGGAACGCCTCCGCTATCCGCTCCATAGAGCCCAATATTCTGAACCATAATGAGTCGAGCACCGGCCTCACCACTTTGTGGTCAACCCGCGGTCCCCCCGGACCCCGCAGTCCCGCCGGTCGGTTCGCCTGGCCGCTCCAGCGCCTCCCGGGCCCGGTCCGCGGCGTAACGGTCCGGCCCCCTGGCCAGCGCCTGCAGCGCCTCTTTGCCCCGAAGCCTCAGGGCCGCCAGCGCGATGACGGCGTTGTTGCGGACCCAGTACTCGGGGTCGCAGGCGAGCTGCTGCAGCCGTTCCACCACCGCCTCCCGGATGCTATCCGTGGCGCTTTCCTGCTCCGGACCCGTGTTCTCCCAGCCACCCGCCACCCATCCCAGGGACCGGGCCGCCTGGGCCCGGACCTCCCACCCGGGATGGGTGGCCAGTGCCAACAACCGGGCGACCACCTCTGGCCCCCGGAACCGGCGGAGCGCCCGGGCGGCCCGCGCGAGGGTCTCCACATCCCGCTCCGGGGTCGACAGTTCCAGGAGAAAGGGCAGGGTCTCAGGAGCACCCAGGTCGCCGAGGGCTTCCAGGCAGAGCCACCGCACTTCGGGGAGTGGGGAGCCCAGTCCGGCGATCAGCGCTCCCGCCACAGCCTGCCCACACGCCCGGAGCGCCCGGCGAGCCAGGAGGTAGAGGCTGAGGTCCTGGTACTGCTCGATGGCCCGCAACATGGCCGCCGCAGCCGCTGCATCGCCCCGGAAAGCTACGGCGCGGACAGCGGCCTCCCGCACCAGCGGGCGCTGGTCGGCCACCAGCTGGCACAGGATCCGGGACGACTCGGCGCAGACCGGCAGGTGGGCGAGGAGTTCCGCGGCCCGGATCCGCCGGTCTGGCCTTGAACTGGCGGCCAGGGTGCGGATGCGCTCCATGCCCCCAAGGGCATCGAAAAGTTCCCTCGCCGCCGCATCCCCCTCTCTCAGGCGCAGGGCCAGCACCCGCTCCGCCTCCACCGGGAACCGCCGGGCCAGTGCGAGGAACTCATCCCTGGTACGGGCGGCCGCCAGCCGGCGAAGGGCACCTTGGCCCCCCCCCCCCTTCCCCTCTGCTCTTTTACCA
>QGUP01000398.1 GCA_003242505.1 Bacillota bacterium | reverse complement strand
TGCCGATGCCGTCAAAGCACAGGTACGCCCCGGTCTCGGCGACCTTCAGGTGGTAGTAGGGGTCGGGGTTGCGGTCCATGTGGCCGAAGGAGACGTTCCGGAGGTCCACCCCCTCCTCCCGGAGGAGTTCGATCTGCTCCAGGGCCATGGTCCCCGCCTCGGTGTGGGAGTGGATCGGCGCCCCGGTCTCGTGGTGGGCCCGGGCCACCGCCCGGAGCACCTTCTCCTCCAGGGGGTGGATGGAATTGTAGCCGGTGCCGAACTTTAGCTGCCCCGCCCGGTACGGGGTCCCCTCGATCCCCACCTCCACCTCCTCCACCAGCCACCGGGTGAGGTCCCGGATGCTCATCCGGTCGACCCACTCGGCGAAGGTCTCCTCGCTCCCCGGCCGCCGGGCGGACCAGAGAAAGCCCTTGTTAAGGCCGGCGGTGGCGACGATGTGCACCCCGGCCCGGCGGCTGACCTCCGCCACCGCGGCCACGTCCCGGCCGTAGTCCGGGCAGGTCGCGTCGACAATCGTCCGGCCCCCGGCCTGGACGAAAAGCAGCACGTCCTGGAGGGACTTCTCCGGGTCGTCCAGGAGAAGGTCGTCCTCCCCCCGCTCGGCCCAATAGGGCGGCCGGCAGACGATGTGCTCGTGGGAGTAGGTCACCCCCATCTCCCCGGGGTCGATGTCCCCAAGGAGGGTCCGGACAAAGGCCATGGCAGCACCTCCATGGACGACGGGCAGGCCGCCGCCCCGGCCGAGGGCGGGCGGCCTGCCCCGCGCTTGCCTGCTGGTTGACTACTCCATGGGTAGAGAGGCCGGGGGCCTGCCCGGCGGAGGCGCACCGCCGGCAGGCCCACCCGGCGACCCGACGCTACACGAAGAGGAACCGGAAGACCGAAGCGAGGAGCTTCACCAGCGGGCCGAGGATGAACATGTCGCTGTCGCCGGCCCACATGGCGGTGTCCGGGATGGTCTCCGGCAGCAGGTAGGTGACCATGAGCCACTGGCCCCAGGCCACCACCGTGGCGGTGATGACGCCGCCGAGGAACGCACCCCGGACGCCGCCGGTGGCGTTGCCGAAGACCCCCGCGGTGGCCGCGTGGAAGAACAGGACGATCATCGTCGGCACGAAGACGTACCCAACGGTCTTCCCGAGCACCACCAGCCAGATGAGGGCGGCGACGAAAGCGCCGAGGAACCCCACGATGGATGCGGTAGGGGCGTACGGGTAGACCACCGGGCAGTCCAGGGCCGGCTTGGCGTCCGGCACCACCTTGGTGGCGATGCCCCGGAAGGCCGGGACGATCTCGCCGATGAGGAGCCGGACTCCGAAGAGCACCACCGCGATGCCGGCTGCGAAGGTGAAGGCCTGGATGAGGGAGTAGAGGACGAAGCTGTTCTGCCCGGCCTGCTGGACGAGGGCCTGGGCCTCCGGCGTGTTCTTGGCGCCGACGATGAGCGCACCGATGACGTAGAGGATGCCCATCACCAGGGAGATGACCACGTTGGAGTCCTTCAGGAAGTCCAGGCCCTTGGGCAGCTTCAGGTTCTCGGCATCCTGCTCCTTGTTCCCCAGGTACTTGCCCGCCAGGGCGCCCAGCAGCGCCACCGAGGCCGAGGTGTGGCCCAGGGCGATCTCATCGCCCCCGGTCACCAGCCGCATAAAGGGCTGGGTGAGGGCGGGCTGCAGGGTCCAGTACAGCCCCATGAAGACCGACAGGAACGCGATGAGTCCCCAGGTCTTCACCGGCGCGTCGGGGCCGACGGTCTGCAGGATGATCCCGGCGAAGATGGCCGTGGTCCAGAACATCATGTGCCCGGTGAGGTAGATGTACTTGAACCGGGTGAACCGGGCCAGCAGGACGTTGATCAGAAAGCCGAAGGTCATGATGAGGGCCACGGCGCCGCCGTACTTGCTGCTGAAGGCCTCAAAGCCCATGAAGTTGCCCAGGGCTTGCTGCTTGAGGCCAAAGACCTCGGCCCACATGGGCTGGAAGACGTTCAGGGCGTCGACGATGGTCCCGGCGCCGACGTTGATGATCAGGAACCCGACCACCGCTTTCAGGGTGCCAGTGGCCACCTGGCTGGCCGTCTTCTTCTGCACCAGTAGACCGATGAGAACGATGAGCCCGATGAGGATCGCCGGCTGGCCGAAGATGTTGTTGGCCAGCCATTGCGCCAGTGCGACCATGCGTTCTCCCCCCATCTAACAGACCGGATGTCGGACATGCGGCCAGGGTCGGGAGAAGTACGGGCACCGGGACCTCCTGACGGGACAGGACCTGGAGAGGAAAGTACCCGAGAGCGTCAGGAGCCGGGGGCCAGGTGCTCCTGGAGCACCCGCCGGATCTCGGCCTTGTTGAGGAAGCTCTCCACCACCAGCACCTTGGCCATGTGACCGGCCAGCAGCGGTGCGAGCTGCGGGCTGGTGATGATGTAGTCCGCCCGCTCGCTGGCTGCCGCGCTCACGTCCATGTTGTCAACCTCGGCGTTCACCCCCATTTCCCGCAGGACATCTTCGATGTTCATGCGGAGGATCAGGCTGGTGCCCTGACCCAGGCCGCAGACCGCCAAGATCTTCATCGGCTGTTACCTCCTTTGCGCCGAACTCCGCTGCCGGATCACCGCCAGGATCTCCTCGACGGAGCCCTGCTCGAAGGTCGCCCGGGCCGCCGGGTCGCTTAAGAGTTCTGCCAGCTCCGCCAGGGCCCGGAGGTGGGTTTCGGCGTCGGGGCTGGCGATGCCAATGACCAGCCGCACCGGGTCGTTGGTCGGGTGGCCGAAGCGGACCGGCTCCCGGAGCCGGATCAGGCTGAACCCAACCGACCGGACCCCGTCCTCGGGGCGGGCGTGGGGCATCGCCACCCCAGGATCGACCACGATGTACGGTCCGACCCGGCGGACGGCTTCGACCATCGCGTCGATAAACCGGGGTTCTACCCGGCCGGCAGCCACC
>QGUP01000023.1 GCA_003242505.1 Bacillota bacterium | reverse complement strand
AGGTTGTCTCCGCCATCTGCTTTGGCCGGCGCGCCTTACCGGCGCGCCTCAGTGCGCCTTGGCGGTGCGTCGCCGCGCCCTTGCCGGCCCGCTGCAGCCCGCGGCGCCGCGCGCCTTCCGCCGCCGGGCCCCGCGCCGGGGTCCGCCGCCGGTAGAAGGGCCGGGGCACCACCACCGCCCGGAGGGGCCTCCCCCGGATCACCACCGCCAGCTCCGTCCCGGGCTGGCTGAGGCCCGCCGGGACGTAGGCCAGGGCCAGAACCTTGCCCAGGGTCGGCGACTGGGCCCCGGAGGTGACCCGGCCCACCACCTCCCCCTGGTGGACCACCTCATACCCCTGCCGGGGAATGCCGCCCCGGTCCAGGACCTCGAGCCCCACCAGCTTCCGGGTGACCCCCGCCTCCTTCTGGCGGGCCAGGGCCTCCCGGCCGATGAAGTCCCCCTTCTGCAGCTTGACGAAGACCCCCAGCCCCGCCTCCAGGGGGGTGACGGTCTCGTCCAGTTCATGGCCGTAGAGGGGCAGGCAGGCCTCAAACCGCAGGGTGTCCCGGGCCCCCAGGCCGCAGGGGACCACCGGCGCCGGCTCCCGGACCCCGAGGAGCAGGTTCCAGAGGGTCTCGGCGTCTTCCGGGCGGCAGTAGATCTCAAAGCCGTCCTCGCCGGTGTACCCGGTCCGGCTCAGCAGTAGTGTCTCCACCGGCCCCACCCGGGCGCCGATCACGGCCCGGAAGGATTCCAGCGTCGCCAGGGGGAAGTCGGTAAGGGGCTGAAGCACCTCCTGGGCCAGGGGGCCCTGGAGCGCCACCTGGGCCACCTGGTCGCTGATGTTCCGGACCGTCAGCTCCGGGCCCAGCCGGTCGGCCAGTTTCTCCTGCACCCAGGTAAAGTCCTTGTCGGTATTGGCGGCGTTGACCACCATCCAGTAGTGGTCCGGGCCCAGGCGGTAGACCAGGACGTCGTCCACCACGGTGCCCTGGTCGTTGCACATGGGGCTGTAGAGGGCCTGGCCCACCTCCAGCCGGCTGACGTCGTTGGTCACCAGCCGCTGCAGCGCCCCGAGGGCGCCGGGCCCCCGGAACTCGATCTCGCCCATGTGGGAGACGTCAAAGAGGCCGACGCCGGTCCGGACCGCCTGGTGCTCGGCAATGATGCCCGTGTACTGGACGGGCATCTCCCAGCCGCCAAAGGGGACCATCCGCGCCCCCAGCCGCTGGTGGGCAGCGTAAAGGGGGGTCCGTTTCAGTTCCTCCGCCATGGGGCCACCTCCCAGCCCGACCCGGAATCCTGTGCTTCCGGCGGGCGCATCTCTTTCCCGGGGACAGACAGATTCAGGGACAGGGCAGCCCAGTCCCGCCGGCGGCCGCCGCTGTCCCCCGGTTCTGCAGCACCGGCAGCCCTGGCCCGAGGACCCAGGCGCCTCACGGGCGCCCGGCCAGGCCCTCGGCCTCCGCCGGCCCCGTCCCCTGGCCTCCCCTGGCCGGCGGAACCTCTCCGGTGCGCTGGTCCGGCGGTATAAGATTGCCAACTCAGACAGTACGGCACCCCTGGACGGAAATCCTGCCGCCGCCGGCGGGCAGCAGGAGGCCCGGAGATCGGCGGCCGGGCCGGGGGCGGCAGCCGGACCGCAGAGCGCCGATCGGACCGGAGACCGGCAGCCGGCCCGGTGGCAGCAGCCGGACCGGAGCGCAGCGACCACGCCTTTCCTGAAACGGATCCGAGCCGGCATCCGTCGGGAATGACGTGGGGCCGGTTCGCCACCTCCGGCCACGGACCCAGCACCGCAACCCGGGAGACCAGGGGAAGCCGGGCGGCATACTCCAGCAGAACCTGGACAGAGACTGGCCATACTACCGGCAGCAGGTACGCCGGCCACCTCCTGGCGCGGGCGGCCTCCCGTGCCGCCGCCAGGCCCCTGCCGTCCCCCGGGGCGCTTCGCCCCCGGGCCCAACAACCCAAGGAGGTGCCAGATGTTGAAGAGGTTGACAAAAGGGCTGCGGCGGATGCTGCCGCTGCTCGTCATCGCCGCCGCCGTGGCGGGCTGCACCGCGAAACCAGGCCCCGCTCAGCCCCCATCCCAGACGTCCCCGCCGGGGGCGGATTCCACCCCTGCGCCCACCGACGGCGGCCAGCAGGCTCCCCCCGTCGACCCGGCTGCCGTCCGCCTCGGGGACCTGCTCCGGCAGGGCCCGGTGCGGGTGTCGGTGATGGACCTGGGGCTGGAGCGGGACCTCTCCCCGGCGGAGCGGGAGCAGGCGGCGGCCGCGGTCCGGACCGCCGTCCCCGTCCCGGACGGAGCCGGAGCCCCCGGCGGCACCCAGTCCCCGCTGCCCTGGGATCTCACCCTCACCGTGACCCGGGACGGGGGGTCCTACACCCTGGGGTGGTTTGAGCCGACCCGTTTCTGGCTCAGGGCGGATGGGGAGGGGGAACCGTCCCAGGAGATGCCCGGGGCCTTCTCGCAGGAGGACAGCGGCCTCTACCGGTCGCTGCTGGCCACCCTCGGCCCGGAGTTGCCCCTCCCGCCCGATGAAGCCCAGCGGATCATCGAGGACCGGGCCAGGGCCGCGGTGGAGGCCCTCCGGGATCGGAACTGGGAAGCCCTGGCGTCCCTCGTCCACCCCACCCGGGGCGTCCGCTTCTCCCCGTACGGGTACGTCCGGGTCGGGCCCGAAGGGGACCGGGTGCTGACACCGGCGGAGCTGCCGAAGGCCTGGACGGACAAGACCGTCCACCTCTGGGGGCACTACGACGGCTCCGGGGAGCCCATCCGCCTCACCTTCGCCGGCTACTTCGAGCGGTTCGTCTACGACAAGGACTTCGCCGAGGCGCCTCAGGTGGGCTACAACCGGATCCTGGGCCGGGGGAACACCCTGCAGAACTGGTGGCAGGTCTATCCCGGCGGCATCCTGGTAGAGTACCACTTCCCCGGGACCGACCCCCGGTACCAGGGGATGGACTGGCGGAGCCTGCGCCTCATCTTCGTGGAAGAGAGCGGCACCTGGTACCTGGTCGGGATCATCCACGACGAGTGGACCACCTGACCCCGGGCCCCGCCGGCGGCCCCGGGCCCCCGGGGGATGGGACCCCGGCGGTATGGAGCCCTGTGGGTTGGGACCCCGGCGTGACGAAACCCCGCCAGAGACCGCAGACCGCCGCCCCGGCCATGCCGGGGCGGCGGTCATTCCGCGGAGCCATCGGCCGCGGGCCGGTACCCGGGGGGTCCAGCGCGGGCTGCCCGGCGCACCGCGGCCGCCAGTTCCTCGACGGTAAAGGGCTTGACCAGGTACTCCCGGGCTCCGGCCGCCAGGGCCCGGCGCCGGTACTCGGCCTCCCCTTGCACGGAGATGATCACCACCGGAACCCCGAGGCGCTCCCGGAGCACCTGGGTGGCCTGGATCCCATCCATCCCGGGCATGTTGATGTCCATCAGCACCACGTCAGGTCGGAGGCGGATCGCGGCGGCCACTGCCTCCTCGCCGGTGGCCGCCTCCCCGACCACCCGGAAGTCCCCTTCCAATTCCAGCATCGTCCTGATGGAGGACCGGACCAGTTCCGAATCGTCCACCACCAGGACGGCGATCGGGTCGCGCATGGGATTCCCCCTTGCGGGTCCCATGCCGCTCCCCCGGAACCGCACGCCGGGGGTCAGCACTGGACCGGATCGACGAGGCAATCGGTAATCTTGCGGAAGCTAAACTGCAAGTCAGCCCCCAGGGCCACCAGGAGGGCGACTGCGCCAGCAGCGAGGAGCGCCAGGAGCAGCCCGTACTCCACTGCCGTCGCACCCGTCGTCTGGTGGATGCGATCCCGGAGGACCCTCCAACTCATCCGGACGATGGCCATGGATCTTGCTCCTTTCGGGCCATCTCGGCTCCGATGGCCGGCAGTGCGGTCTCCCAGGGCACCACGGTATCCCAGGGGCATCCTTGTCCTCCATATTTTCGGCTCAGTTCTTAGCCTAACGCAAAACCGCCGGCCCTACATCGGACCGGCGGTTCATTCTTTGGCTAGCGGACAACAGCCTTTCGTCCCACTGGCGTAGGACTCAGGTCCCAGGGAGCGGCGCAAGGGGGCGCGGGGAGAGGCCAGCGGATCAGCCCCGGCGGCGGTTCCAGTCCTTGCCCACCGGCGTCTCCGAGAGGTCGACGAGGCCCGCCCGGACGGCCCAGAGAGCAGCCTGGGTCCGATCCGAGACACCGATCTTCTCGAAGATGTGGGTGAGGTGATTCTTGGCGGTCTTGACGCTGATGTAGAGGGTCCGGGCGATCTCCCGGTTGCTCGCCCCCCGCCCCACGAGCCGGAGTACCTCCAGTTCCCGCTCGGTGAGCTGGGGCCCCTGGGACTGCTGGGCGCCCCGCTTGGCCACCGCGCTGAGGGCCCGGGCCGCCAGATTCGGGTGGAGGTACGGCATCCCCTTCGCCGCCGAGCGGATGGCCTCCACCAGGATCCGGGCATCCACATCCTTCACCAGGTAGCCGTGGGCGCCCAGGTTCATCGCCCGGAGGAGATAGGCCTCGTCGGCATGCATGGTCAGCACCACCACACCGGTGGCGGGCAGCAGTTGGCGGAGTTTCGCCGCGGCCTCGAGGCCGCCCCCGGGCATGGAGATGTCCACCAGGACCACCCTGGGCTTGTGCTCCAGGGCCAGGCGCAGGGTCTCCTCTGCGGTGGCCGCCTCTGCAACCACCTGCAGGTCGGGCTCCATCTCCAGCACCCGGCGCAGCCCTTGCCGGAACAGGGTGTGGTCGTCGGCCAGCAGGACGGTGACAGGTTCCGCCATCCGCTAACCCCCTTCAGCCTGCTTCCCCTTCGTGCCCCGCTCCACCGCCGGTAGGGATGGCGACGGCAATCCGGGTGCCGGCTCCGGGCCGGGAATCGATGGCCAGGCGGCCTCCCAGGAGCGCAGCCCGCTCGGCCATCCCCCGGAGACCAAAGTGGCCCTCCCGGCCACTGGCCTGGACCTGGGCGGGATCGAAGCCGATGCCGTCGTCCGCAACGGTGACCTTGACCTCGTCCGGACCCCACTCCACCGTGATCTCGGCCCGGGTCGCCCGGGCATGCCGGTGGACGTTGGTCAGGGCTTCCTGCACCAGCCGGAAGAGGCCCACCTCCAGGTCGGGGCCGAGCCTGCGCTCTGTCCCATGTACCGTGAACTCCACCTGCAGCGCCGTGCGCTTCTGGTACTCCTGGATGTAGGCCCGCAGGGCCGGTACCAGCCCCAGGTCGTCCAGGGCCATGGGCCGCAGGTCAAAGATCACCTGCCGCACCTCCTGCAGGGTGAGGCGCAGGAGGTCCTTCAGTTGTTGTAATTCGTCCTTGAGCCGCTTTGGATCCTGCTCCGCCAACCGCTGGCAGACGTCAATGCGCAGGACCACGTTGGCCAGGAGCTGCGCCGGCCCGTCGTGCAGCTCCCGGGCCACCCGGCGCCGTTCCTCCTCCTGGGCCCGGAGGATGGCCAGGTTCGGGCCAGGACGGCCTCCCCGGACGGTCTCCGCCATGGCGACTCCCCTCCTCCGTGCCAGGACCGCCGTCCCCCGCCCCATCGCCAGCGGCCTCTCGGGTCCGGCTGGTCGGTGGACAGGCCCGGCCCCGGCGGATCGGTCCGTACAGCGAACATAAGTCCGTTATGAGTAACTCCGGTTGCCGGGGGCGCATAGAGTACCCGTAGAGGCGCACCAGGAGGTGAAACCCAGGTGTCCGAGCTCAAGTGCATCAAGGTTCCCGTCGTCCTGGGACTCGGCGAGACTCAGCACCTGATCTGTACGGAGATTCCTCTCAAACCCCCGGCTTTCGAAATCAAGGACGTGGTCAAGCGGGTGGATGTTACCCAGTGCTGCGTCGGTGGCGTGGTCAAGGACGAGGTCAAGGAGAAGTGTATCGCCAAAGTCATAATCGACGCAGTTTTGCGAAAGAACATCAATTTCAAGACTGATGAAATGAAGCGGGATCACCGGGACCACCACGGCGACCACGACGGCGACGGCCGGAAGGACCCGGACGTCCAGGGAGCGCTGGAGGCCAAGATGCTCTGCGGGGATCTGCGGCACTGCTTCGTGAAGCAGCGGGCACCGTCGAATCTCCCCCCTTCCGCCACGCCCCCCAGGCCTTCCGCGGCCGTCGACGCACTGGCTCCCCTGGGCCCGATACCCTCCCGGACAGGAAAATTGCGGTTCCGCTTGTATTATGACGCCGGACCACCTCCGTGTCGAGCGCTGCACGCCGCCGGACGCCCGCGAGAAAAGCCCGGACACTCTGGTCCGGGCCATCTTCATCCGTCTTCAGGATACCCCCCTCCCGCCTCCGCCGGCACGGTCAGGGCGCAGGCGTAGAAACGGCCCGCCGGTGCGCTCCCGGCAAGAGGCCCAAGCTCACGAGCCAGTCCTCCACCTCCCGCAGGGTGCTCTCCCGCTCGCTGCCCGTCAGCAATTCGTGGCCCTGGCGGGGCAGGAGCCGTAGGGACCAGGTCGAAGACCTGGCCGACTCCACCTGGCGAACCAGGGGGCGGAAATCGGCCAACCGGTCCTTCTGGCCGCAGAGGAAGAGCACGGGGCAACGGAGTTGGGTTAAGCCCCGTCGGACCCGGGCTTGCAGCCGTAGCAACTCGGCGGACCAGCGGAGGGTCATCGTCCGCGGCTCGTTCCGAAGGTCGCCGCTGCGCCCCGGGTGGCGCCGGACAGTGTACGTGGGCATCAGCTTTCCCAGCCAGCGGAGGGCCATCCGCTCCCAGGGGCGTGGGCCGGCCCCGGGAGCAAACTGGAGAAGGGGAGCTGAGGCCACCACGGCTGCAACACCGTCTGGAACCGCAAGGGCAAGATCGAGAGCCAACAGGGCGCCCATGCTGTGACCCAGGGCAATGACCCTCGTCGCCGGGGTTCCTGGGGCGGTACCGCCACCCCTGGCACGACCGACCGCGGCCAGTAAGGCAACCAGGTCCCGTCGGTATTCCTCAAAGCTGCCGATATGGCACCGGTGCCCAGGTGAGCGGCCAAATCCCCGGAGGTCGGGAACCCATACGTCGAGGCCCCACCCGGATAGCCGCTCGGCCACACCGGCATAGTCGGCAGACTCCTGCCAGGCGCCGTGGAGAATGACCACAGGCCAACCCTGCCCCGGCCACCGGCGACAGAAGATCGGGGACGCACCGGGGACCGACACCCACACCAGCCCGGTCCCTCCCCTCACGTCGGGCGGGCAATCATCAGGTAGAGATTGATCAAGGGCAGCAACGTAGCCACCAGCCCCACGGCGTTCCACACCAGGGAGAGCGTCCGATAACGGTGGGTGATCTGCCCCTGTTCCAACCCCCGGGCAGCTTCCCGGATCAGTGCGCTCTGCACGGGGAGCAGCACTGCCACCCACAGGACCCCGGTGACGTTCAGGAGCACAAAGGCGGTGCGCAGCCAGAAGACATCCCAGATGGGGATGCCCGCCCTGGCGGCCATGAACAGCCCGGAGCCCAACAAGAGGGCCACACCAGGTGCGGTAAAGACCCAGTCGCAGAGGTGGACGGTGCGGACCGTTTCCAGAACCACCCGGGGGTTGCGGGTCGCATCCGCCCTCAGTTTCCACAGGGCAGCGGTAATGATGTTCCCGATGAACACCACTGCCCCGAAAACGTGGAGGGCCTTGGCAACCACGTACAAACCGTTCACGCTCCCCACGGACCGGCGAGGACTGCGGCATAGGTGCCGCCCCAGGCCCCGGCGCTAATCAGGCATGGCTTGCCGGCAGCCTCGGCCGGGGACCGGAGCAGCGGCTCCACCTCCGGCAAGGGTTCCTCCAGCCCCATCACCGGCGGTACCCAGCCGGTCGCCATGGTCTCAAGGGCTACCACCAGGGAGAGCAGCGCGGCGGTCGACTGGGCATAGCCCACCTGTCCCGTCAGGTTCGCCAGTCGGGGCGGCCGGTCCCGGCCGAAGACCTCGGCCAGAGCCCGGGCCTCGCCCTGGTCTACCTGCCTGGCCCCCCGGGCAGCCCCGAACACACAGCCAACGTCGCCGGGCAGTACCCCGGCGTTGTCCAGGCAGATGCGAAAACACTCGGCCCAGGCCGTCCCGGCGGGATCGTTGTGGAGCAGCGGGCCGGCGTCCGCCGCCGCGCCGAAACCCAGAACCTGCCCCCGGATCGGGGCTCCCCGGGTCACAGCGTGAGCCGCCGACTCCAGAACCAGGGCCACCCCTGCCGCGGCCAGGGCCGTCCCCGACCGGTTCCGGTCGTACGGCCGGACCGCCGTATCGGTCAGCGCCCTGAGCCGGTCGTAGCCGATGTGGAGGACGGGAGTGTACTCGTCCGCCCCTACCACCAGCACCGCATCGGCCTCTCCGTTTCGGATAAGCTCGCCCGCGTACCAAATGGCCTGGAGACCAGCCACACAGCCAGTGGCCAGGGTCGACGTCGGCCCCTTGATTTGCAGAGAGATGCACACGTGGCCCGCGGCAGCGTTCATCACCGTGTTGGGAAACAGGCGCGGGTTTACCCTGTGCGGGCCTTCCAAGATAATCGTCCGGCTGACGGCTTCCACCGTCTCCATCGGCCCGGTGCCGGTGGCAAAGATCACGCCGATCCGGTCGGCGTTGGACGGTTGAACCCGCAGGCCCGCGTCCTGACAGGCCATACGGGCCGATGCCACCGCGAGAAGCCCGATTTGATCAAGGCGGCGCGCGTAGGCAGGGTCCACCAGGCGCCGATAGCTGGGATCCCGCACTTCCCCTGCCAGCCGGCCGCGGCATGGAGCCAGCTCCGGGATTTCCACCGGTCGCAGACCGAGGCGGCCCTCCCGCACCGCCTCCAAGAAGGCCCGATACCCGACTCCCAGGGGAGAGACGACGCCTACCCCGGTGATCACCACAGGCGTGTCCAGGGCAGGCTGGCTCCGAACGGCCTTGCGGCCAAACACGAGGGAGCAGTTGTTGCCCCCGAAGGCAAAGGAGTTGGACAGGACGTTCTCCACCCGCGCCGGTCGGGCTGCGCCGGGCACAAAATCGAGGTCGTAGCGGGCGGCGTCAGGGTCGAAATTGACCGTCGGCGGCAGCACCTGGTCCCGCAGGGCCAAGACACAGATCGCTGCTTCGATGGCCCCGGCAGCACCCAGGGTGTGACCGATCTGGGACTTGGTGCTGCTGATGGGGACCTCCCGGGCCCGGTTCTTGAACAGGGTCACGACAGCCCGGGGTTCCGCATCGTCGTTGGCAGCGGTGCCGGTGCCGTGGCCGTTGATGTAGTCAATCGCATCGACCGTCAGGCCTGCCCGGCGGATGGCCCGCTCCATGGACCGGAGAGCACCGCTGCCCGCAGGGTCCGGTGCCGTGGGGTGATAGGCGTCCGCGCTCAGCCCGTACCCCAGCAGGTACGCCAGGATAGGTGCCGACCGGGCCCGGGCCCGCTCTTCCGGCTCCAGCACCAGCCAGGCTGCCCCCTCGCCGATGTTGATGCCGCTGCTACGGCTATACGGCGCACAGGGCCTGGGATCGACGGCTTGCAAGCTGTTGAAGCCAGCCAGGGAAAGGATGTCCAGCGGGTCAACGCCTCCGGCCAGGACGACGTCGACCTGCCGGGAGCGCAGGAGGTCCAGGGCTAACCCGATGGCGTTGGCGCCGGCTGCACAGGCGTTGGAGACCACAAACTTCGGCCCCTTGATGCCGAGATGGTGGCTCACCGCGTCGCTCGCCGAGTAGAGAGGATAGGTCCGGAGCAGCGCCGGATTCGTGCGAGCATAACCGCGGGTCAGGAGCTGCCGGTGGAAGGTCTCGCCACGCACGAGCCCCCCTACCGAGGTACCCATGGCGATGCCCACCCGGTAGGGTTTGACGGCCCCCAGGTCCAGATCAGCCGCCTGGACCGCAGCCTGGGCCGCCACCACCGCCATCTGGGCACTGCGGTCCAGGCGGCGGACCTGCCGCCGGCTCAGGTAGCGATGGGGGTTGAAGTCGGCAGCCTCCCCCCCAGGCGAAAACCGAGTTGCGTCACGTCCACGTTCCGAATCTCCCGGATCCCGCACCGCCCCTCCCGGACGGCCTGCCAGACCGTGGTGGTGTCTTCTCCCAGGGCGCAGATGATGGACAGCCCCGTCACCACAATTGGCTCGCTACGAACCATGGCCTCCTACCTCATCCTGACGCTCAGGCTGGTTGGCACCCGGAAAGGCGACGAGCAGGTCACAATCGGCACCTCCTGGCCGTCGGCCTTCACGTGCAACTCCAGCCCGGAAGCGGCAAACTCGGACCGGATTGCGGCGACCCCGATTACCTTGTCCAACCCAGGGGAGTAGAGGCTGTGGGTCACCCGGCCGATGGGTTCTTCCCCTGCGAGCACCGTGGCACCCCTGGGCAAGGGATCCCGGCCTGGGGCGGCGAACAACACCACCTCTGTTTCCGTTCCCTGCTTCCGTAGCTCTGCCAGGGCCTCCTTCCCCTGGAAGTCCTTGTTGAAGTCGAGCATCCACTGCAGCCCGACGTCAAACGGGGTGAACCAGTCGCCGGGGGCTTCGTCTTCGAGGTTGACAAAACGGGCCTCCATCCGGCAGACGTTGAGGGCCTGCAAGCCGCACGGCACCGCGCCCAGACCGGTCAGGTGCTGCCATAGCGCCTCGGCCATGTCCGGTTCCACGTAGACCTTGTAGCCGTACTCCCCTGTCACGCCGGTACGGCAGATGAGCAGCGGGCGGCCGTTCCACCGGACGCGGACGAAGCTGCGGTAGGCAATCACCGAGATGGGGAAGTCCACCAGGGTCTGCACCAGCCGGAAGGCCTCCGGGCCCTCTACCGCCAGCACCCGGAAGTCTTCGCTCTCGTCGTGGACCTCCACCCCCTCCGCGCCTTCGGCCGCGGTCAGCAGGTGTGCGCGGACCGCCTCCCGCTGGGCCGGCCAGACCTCCACCCAGTATGCGTCACCGAGGTTGTAGACCAGCACTTCCCCGACCACGCTGCCGTCCGCCCGCAGCATGAGGCAGTTGGCGGTGCGGTCCTCCAACAGGAACAGGATGTCCCGGGTCACCAGGTAATTCAGGAACTCAGCAGCGCCTGGCCCGGAAACCCGGAACTTGCCCATGTCGGAGTAGTCCAGAAGCCCCGCTCCATGCCGCAACGCCGTGTACTCCGCGGCAGGATCACCGTAGTGGTCCGGCATCATCCGCGCCATGCCACTCCCTCCCTCCGTCGTCACCGGTCAGCTCCGACACAACGATCTGTCCCCGGAGGACCGCCTCAGGGCCGACGGTCGCCATCGCCCGCACTTCCAGGAGGGAACCGAAGCGGCCGCCGATCTCGACCTCGAACTGCACCTGGTCCCCCGGCTGTACCGGCCGGAGAAACTTGAGGCTACGGATAGCGGCCAGGTAACCGACGGACTGGGCCGCTTCCGGCGCAACGGGCTGACCGGGAGTCCAGCCGTGACGAGCCAAGACACCGCTTACGTAGACCACAGCGGCCAGTTGTGCGACGCACTCGACGAGCAGGACCCCGGGGTAGATCGCCCGGCCTGGAAAGTGGCCGGCAAAGCACGGGTCGGAGATGCTCACGTTCTTGATGGCCACTCCCCGCCGCCCTGGTTCCAGGCTGACCACCCGGTCCAGCATCAGGAACGGATGGCGGTGGGGAAGCATCGACCGGATGGTATCCGCATCCAGGACTGGCATCCGCAGGTGGGCATCAGCGGGAAGCGTCACGGCAGGTTCGCCTCCACGTAGTCCACGATCCGGTTCACCGACAGCAGCACCTCGCTGTTGTCGTCGGTGATGGCCACGCCGAACTCATCCTGGATGGCCACCACCAGTTCCAGGGAGTCGATGGAGTCCAACTCCAGCCCCCGCCCGAACAGGGCCTGGTCGTCTGTGATCAGGTCAGGGTCCATGTCGAGTTCGAGCCGCTCCACGATCAACTGCTTCACCCGGCGACACAGCTCCCGCCGGCGGGCCGCCCGTTGGCGGATGGTTTCCACCGTCACCGACATGTCGACCCCTCCTCGCCTGCCCATCAACAGCTCAAACCCCCATCGAAAAAAAACACGGCCCCGGGGATTAAGCTGGCTCCACCGAAACCCAGGAAGCGGACCAGGGCCCCCATT
>QGUP01000397.1 GCA_003242505.1 Bacillota bacterium | reverse complement strand
CCCCGCACGGAAAAGAGGCTCTGGAGAAGCTGAACATCCCCTACCGGCGGGTCCTGATGTGCACCGGCGACATGGGCTTTACCCAGGCGAAGAAGTACGACGTGGAACTCTGGCTGCCGAGCTACGGCCGGTACGTGGAGGTGGCCTCCTGCTCCAACTGCCGGGACTTCCAGGCCCGCCGGGCCTCCATCCGGTTCCGGCCCCACCCGAAGGCCAAGCCGGAGTTCGTCCACACCCTCAACGCCTCGGGGCTGGCCCTGCCCCGGACCGTGGCGGCGATCCTGGAGAACTACCAGAACGCCGACGGCACCGTCACCGTGCCGGAGGTGCTCCGGCCCTACATGGGCGGCATCGACCGGATCACCAGCTGATCGGAGGCAGCAGGCACCAGAGTACGAACGGGAGCAGTTTCGGACCGGCCCGGGGGCGAAGGCCAGACCCCCGGGCCTCTTGCCACCGCCCCGGTCTCGGATTAGACTCAATAATGAACAGGGCCGACGGGCGGGCAGCGCTCCTGCCCGGAGGCCCGCAGCCGGAGAGGTGCCGGAGTGGTTGAACGGAGCGGTCTTGAAAACCGCAGTGGGCCTCCGTGCCCACCGTGGGTTCGAATCCCACCCTCTCCGCCAGAGCAGAGGGGACGCGGCGCTGGTGTTCCTGCCACCAGCGCCTGCCTGTTTCTGTAGCCGGGCCCCGGGGCCGGGACCCGGGGTGCCTGAGCCGCCGGCGTCCCTGGGCCGCCGGGGCCCCCCGGAGCCGCCGCCGGACCCGGGTTGCCACCGGGGAAGGGTCGTGCTATGATAAAAGCCGCGACAGCAGACGCTGCCGGATCCTGATGCGCGCCCGTAGCTCAGGTGGATAGAGCAGCGGTTTCCTAAACCGCTGGCCGGGGGTTCGAGTCCCTCCGGGCGCACCAGATGGCAGAGGGGGCTGCGGGCCAGGCCGCGGCCCTTCTGCTTTGGGTTACCCGGAGGCTGGCGGCCGGTGCCGGACAGGGAGGGAGACGGTTGGCGGAGCGCCAGGGCGAAGTCCAGGCCGAGCCGGCCGCGGCGGAGCAGCACCTGCGGTTCATGGCGGAAGCCCTCCAGGAAGCCCGGAAGGCGGCCCAGATCGGCGAGGTTCCCATCGGCGCCGTGGTGGTCCGGGACGGGGTGATCATCGCCCGGGCCCACAACCTGCGGGAGAACCTGAAGGACCCCACGGCCCACGCGGAGATCCTGGCGATCCGCCAGGCCGCGGAGCGGCTCGGGGACTGGCGCCTGGTGGGCTGCACCCTTTACGTGACCATCGAGCCCTGCCCCATGTGCGCCGGGGCCCTGGTCCAGGCCCGGATCGCCCACCTGGTGTACGGCGCCCGGGACCCCAAGGCCTGGGCGGACCGGAACCTGCTGGAGATTGTCCAGAACCCGGGCCTCAACCACCGGATGCAGGTCACCGGCGGGGTGATGGCCGAGGAAGCGGCCGCCATCATACGCGCCTTTTTCCGGGCCCAGCGGGGTTGCCCGCCTCCTGCCGATGGCCTATAATAGCCTTTGCAGCCATTCCCGTCCCCCGGCAGCGGTGGGGGATGGCCACCTGCGGAGAGGTGCCGGAGTGGTTGAACGGGGCGGTCTCGAAAACCGTTGTGGGTCTTACGGCCCACCGTGGGTTCGAATCCCACCCTCTCCGCCAATTGAAGAGTTTGGCCGTGCTAGACGGGGAGGTAGCGGTGCCCTGTACCCGCAATCCGCTGTAGCGGGGTCGATGCCTGCCCGCGGCTTCTCCCTGTGGGGCCAGGCCGGCGTAAGCAGCGATGAGGGCTGGGTCCCGCGCAGCGGGAGCCCGTGAACCCGGACAGGCCCGGAAGGGAGCATCCGTAAGCGGTCACTCCCGGGTGCCGCGGGGGCGCCTGGTCCGAGCCGGCTGCGCCGATACCGCCCGGAGGGGGCTGTCAACGGCAGGTGCACGGCCAAAGCTTTGGATCCCGACCCGGATCCCCAGCGGATCCGGGTTTTCCTTTGCCCTGCAGCCTTTCCCGGCCTTTCGCCCTGCGCTCTTTCCCGCCATCGCCGGCCCCGGCGGCAGGAACCAACAGGGAAAAGTCGGGTCGTCCCAGAAATGCTCTAGATGCTGGGCCACCTGGCTGGCTCCGGAGGGGGAGGGCCGGGTGGCGGATTGGTGAGGAGGGACGCGCCATGGCCCGCCTGGCTCTGTACCGGGAGGAGCGCCCCCGCACCTTTGCCGAGGTGGTGGGGCAGGAGCATGTCACCCGGACCCTGCGCAACGCCCTGGCGCAGAACCGGTTCACCCACGCCTATCTCTTCTGCGGTCCCCGGGGAACCGGCAAGACCTCCTGCGCCCGGATCCTGGCCAAGGCGGTCAACTGCCTCCAGCCCCGGCAGGGCGAGCCCTGCAACCAGTGCCGCAACTGTGAACTCATCCAGTCCGGCCAGTCCATGGACGTCATCGAGATCGACGCGGCCTCCAACCGGGGCATCGATGAGATCCGGGATCTCCGGGACAAGGTCAAGTTCGCGCCCGCGGACCTCCGCTACAAGGTCTACATCATCGACGAAGTGCACATGCTGACGGAGCCGGCCTTCAACGCCCTCCTGAAGACCCTGGAGGAGCCGCCTCCCCACGTCATCTTCGTCCTCGCCACCACCGAGGTCCACAAGGTGCCGGTGACCATCCGGTCCCGGTGCCAGCGGTACGATTTCCACCGGCTCAGCACCCGGCAGATCGCTCAGCGCCTGGCGGAGGTCTCGGCCCGCCACGGCTTCCAGGTGACCGAGGAGGCTCTCTTCGCGATCGCCCGGCAGGCGGAGGGCGGCATGCGGGACGCCCTCAGCCTCCTGGACCAGGTGGTGGCCTACGCGGAGGAAGGGCGGACCATCACCCTGGAAGACGCCCTGGCGGTCCTCGGCGCGGCCTCCCTCGACCGGTTCCTCGCCCTGGACGAGGCGATCC
>QGUP01000396.1 GCA_003242505.1 Bacillota bacterium | reverse complement strand
TGTGTGTGTGTTGTTTTTTTTTTTTCAAGCCGAAGACGGGATACGAGTTCCAGTTCCGGGTCGGGGGGTTGGGGATATGTATAAGAGACAGGGGGCCGTCTGCGCCGCGGTCATCTCGTACCTCCAGTCCGTCGGGGACGAGCGGCTGACCAAGGCTCTCCTCTACTGGCTCGCCGGCGGCCTGGGCTCCGCCACCTGGCAGCACCTGCGCCTCGCCGCGCCCTACGTGCTCCTGGGGACGGCGGTGCTCATCTACTTCGCCCGGGACCTGGACCTGATGCTGATGGGGGAGGAGGCCGCCGCCCAGGCCGGGGTGAACGTGGAGGCCACCAAGACCTGGGTCTGGCTCGGGGCCTCCCTGGCCACCGCGGCCACGGTGGCGGTGGCCGGGCTGATCGGCTTTGTCGGCCTGGTGGTGCCCCACATCCTCCGGCTGGCCCTCGGCCCCGGCCACCGGCTCCTTCTGCCCGCCAGCGCCCTTGGGGGCGGGCTCCTTCTGCTGGTGGCGGACACCCTGGCCCGGACCCTCTGGGCTCCCCAGGAGTTGCCCGTCGGGATCCTGACCGGCCTGATGGGCGGCCCCTTCTTCCTCTGGCTGTTGCGCCGGGAACTGGGCCGGTTCTCGGGGTGAGGGTGCCCGTCCGGAGGGCGGTGCCCGGGTGGCGGGGCCCGGGTCGGTGCTCGAGGGTGGCGGCCTTCCCCGTCTGAGGTTGACGGCGCTCCGACCAGGGAGGTGACGGCATGGCGGAACTGGTGGCCCAGGGGCTGGCGGTGGACCTGGGAGGCCGGCCGGTGCTCCGGGGGGTCTCCTTCCGGCTGGTTCCGGGCGAGGTGGTGGCGCTGGTGGGGCCCAACGGGGCCGGCAAGAGCACCCTCCTCCGGTGCCTCAGCGGCACCCTGCGCCCCGGGGCCGGGGAGGTGCGGCTGGGCGGGGTGCCGGTCCACCGGCTGCCGCCGGCCCACCGGGCCCGCCGGATCGCGGTGGTGGCCCAGGAGCTGCCCGGGGGCTTTGACTTCCCGGTGGCGGAGGTGGTGGCCATGGGCCGGTACCCCTACCTCGGCCGCTGGCGCCGGGAGGGTCCCGGGGACCGGGCGGCGGTGGCGGCGGCCATGGCGGCCACCGGGGTGGAGCACCTGGCGGAGCGGCCCTTCACCGCCCTATCGGGCGGCGAGCGGCAGCGGGTGGCCATCGCCCGGGCCCTGGCCCAGGAGCCGGAGTGGCTCCTCCTCGATGAGCCGGCCAATCACCTGGACTTGCACCACCAGGGGGAACTCTTCGACCTCCTGGTCCGGCTGAGCCAGGAGCGGGGCCTGGGGGTGGTGGCGGTGCTCCACGACCTGAACCTGGCCGCCCTCTATAGCCGCCGCATCCTGATGCTCCACGAGGGGCGGCTCCTCGCCGACGGCCCCCCCGCCGCCGTCCTCACCCCACGGCTGCTCCGGGAGGTCTACGGCGACCGGCTGGCGGTGGGCCGCCACCCGGCCCTGGACCGGCCCCTGGTGGCGCTGCTGCCCGGAGCGACGCCGATGGAGGATGAAAAGGTGCGCCTCGCCGGTGGGGCCCGGGCTGCCGGGGGCCTCGGCACGGGACGAAGTTAGGCTGGAATAGGCCCAGAGGCTGGAATAGGCCCCGGGATGAGGCCCCGGGATGGGCGGGCGCCCATCCCGGGGCCTCTTTCGCGCCGGTGCGCCCCCTGGCCCCGGCCCCGGGCCAGGGGCGGACCCGGTTGCGAACTGGGGGAGGTTCCGGACGGGGCAGAGGGAGCGCTCAACCACGGGCCAGGGGAGTACCCGGCCCGGGCGGGGGGAGTACCCCGGGGCAGGGGGAGATCCTTGCCCGGATGGCGAAAGGTTCTATCCGGTGATGACATGCCATGCGGGTTGCCCTCTTTGCCACGTGCCTGGTGGACATCTTCTTCCCTGAGGTAGGGGAGAGCACCGTCCGGCTCCTCCGCCGGCTCGGGTGCGAGGTGGCGTATCCGCCCCAGGGCTGCTGCGGCCAGCCGGCCTGGAACGCCGGCCACCGGGAGGCCGCGGCGGCCATGGCCGAGGGGCTCATCCGGTCCCTCGGGGGCTACGACTACGTGGTCACCCCCTCGGGCTCCTGTGCCGCCATGATCCGCCACCACTATCCCGAACTCTTCGCCCACCGGCCTGACCTGGCGGAGGAGGCCCGGGCCCTGGCCGCCCGGACCTACGAGCTGAGCGAGTTCCTGGTCCGGGTGCTGGGGGCGGACCTCCGGGCCCTGGGCGCCCGGTTCCCGGGGACCGTGGTCTACCACCGTTCCTGCCACCTGACCCGGGAACTCGGGGTGCGGGAGGAGCCCCTGGCCCTCCTGGACCAGGTGGAGGGGGTCGAGCGCCGGGAGCTGGAACGGGCCGACCTCTGCTGCGGCTTCGGCGGGACCGTCTCGGTGAAGCTCCCCGCGGTGGCGGTGGCCATGGCCGACGACAAGCTGGCGGACGTCCGGGCCACCGGGGCCGAGTACCTGGTGGGCTCCGACTGCAGCTGCCTGATGCACCTGGCGGGCCGGATGCAGCGGACCGGCGGCGGGCCCCGGGTGCTCCACCTGGCCCAGCTTCTGGAGATGGCCACCCGGCCCGGGGCCGCTTCGCCAGCATCCGGGGAGGCCATGGGCCCGCGGGCGGCCGGGAGCGTCCCGACGGCGCCCGGGCCAGGGGCCGCCCCGGTCCGGGAGGGGGATGGCCGATGACGACCCCGGTGCGGGAGCGGACCCGGCGGGAACTGGCCCGGGAGTCCAAGCGCCGGGCCCTCGCCCAGGCCACCCGGTCGAGCTACCTCCGGCGCCTCGGCCAGTGGGACCGGCTCCGCCGGGAGGGGAGGCTCCAGCCCCTCCGGGACTGGGCCCGGGACGCCAAGGACCGGGTGCTTTCGGACCATCGCCGGCACCTGGAGCAGTTTCGTATACACATCTCCCAGCCCACGCGA
>QGUP01000395.1 GCA_003242505.1 Bacillota bacterium | reverse complement strand
GTGTAGGAGCTGCCGGGCGAGTCCCCCCGCCGACACCTCCGTCACCTGCAGCCCGCCGTGGGTGGCCACCCGGCCCTCCCGGACGTCGATGCCGGCGACGATCCGCTCCGGGCCGACCCGGGCCAGGGCCGCGGCCATGAAGGCCTCGTCCAGGGCCCGACTGCCCACCACCACCCGGCTCACCCCCAGGTCCAGGGCGGCGGCGATGGCCTCCAGGGTCCGGAGGCCCCCGCCGAGCTGGACCGGCACCCCCCGGCGCCGGGCCTCCGCCACGATGGCGGCGATGGCCGGGGCGTTGGCCGATCCCGCCGCCCCGGTGAAGGCCCCATCCAGGTCCACCAGGTGCAGGGCCCGGGCCCCCTGGTCGAGCCAGCGCCGGGCCGCGGCCACCGGGTCGCCGTAGTCCGTCGCCTGGTCCGGACGGCCCTGCCGGAGCCGGACCGCCCGGCCGCCCCTCAGGTCGATGGCCGGGTAGAGGGTGAACTCCGCCCAGCGCCGGACCTCCGCCACCCAGTTCGCCAGGAGGGCGAGCCCCGCCGCCCCGGACTTTTCGGGGTGGAACTGCACCCCGGCCACACTGCCCCGGGCCACCGCGCTGACAAAGGGGGCGCCGTGCTCCGTCTCCGCGGCGATGTCCGCCGGGTCGGCGGGCCGGGCGGCGTAGGAGTGGGCAAAGTACGCCCAGAACCCGTCCCCGAGGTCCCGGAACAGGGGATGAGGCTGCCGGGGGGCGACCCAGTTCCAGCCGATGTGGGGGAGCCTCACCCGGCCGGCGGGGGGCTGGGCCGGCAGCGGCTCCACCCGGCCCGGGATGAGCCCCAGCCCCTCGGTCTCCCCCCACTCCGCCGAAGCCTCCAGGAAAAGCTGCGCCCCCAGGCAGATGCCCAGGAGCGGCCGGCCGCTCCGGGCCACGGCCCGGAGGGGCTCCACCAGCCCCCGGGCCCGGAGGCCCGCCATCCCCGCCCGGAAGGCCCCCACCCCCGGGAGGACCACCCCGTCCGCGCCGGCCACGATCTCCGGGTCGGAGGTGATCGCCGCCTCCGGCGCCCCCGCCCGGGCCAGGGCCTTCTGCACGTTGGGCAGGTTGCCCAGCCCGTAGTCGACGATCGCGATCCGCACCTTCGTCCCTCCCCGCCGGTGCCCACCTTGCCGGTGCTCGCCGTACCGGTGCCCACGGGTGCCTACCTCTCGGGTGCCCGTCCCTGCCAGCCCCTGGCGGCCCGCCCACCGGGCCGGCCTCCCCGGCCGCAGGGGAGCGTCCCCCTGGCGGCGGGAACCCCCGCCTCAGAGCAGGGTCCCCTTGGAGGAGGGCACCTCCGTCACCCGGGGATCCCGGGACTTGGCGGCGTCAAGGGCCCGGGCAAAGGCCTTGAAGAGGGCCTCCACCATGTGGTGGGTGTTCCGCCCGTACTCCACCCGCAGGTGGAGGGTGAGGCCGGCGTGGACCGCCAGGGCCCGGAAGAACTCCTCCGTCAGTTCGGTGTCGAAGGCCCCCACCCGCTCCCGGGGGAAGCCGGCCTGGAAGACCAGGTACGGCCGGCCGGAGATGTCCACGGCGCAGAAGGCCAGGGCCTCGTCCATAGGCACATAGCTGTGGCCGTAGCGCCGGATGCCCCGGCCGTCCCCCAGGGCCTGGCGGATCGCCTGCCCGAGGGCGATTCCCGCGTCCTCCACCGTGTGGTGGGGGTCCACCTCCAGGTCCCCTTCTACCGTCAGTTCCAGGTCCAGGAGGCCGTGCCGGGCGATCTGAACCAGCATGTGGTCGAAAAAGCCCACCCCGGTGGCCACCCGGTGCCGGCCGGTGCCGTCCAGGTCCACCGCCGCCACCACCCGGGTCTCCCGGGTCTGGCGCTCCACCCGGGCCCGCCGGGGAAGTTCGCCTCCGCCCGTCGCCGGCGCTGGCGCTGCCGCCCCCGCCGGCGACGCTGCGTCCGCCCGAGCCGCTACCCCCGCCGCCGCCCCCGGGCCGCTGCCCGCCGCCGGCGGCACCCCGGGCCCGGTCCGCGACTCCCTGCTCATGCCCCTTCCCCCTCCCCCAGCCGCACGGTGAAGGCCCGGGCGTGGCCCGGGAGCCCCTCCCCCTCCGCCAGCCGGGCCCCCAGGGGAGCCTCGGCCCGGAAGGCCCCGGGGGAGTACGCCACCACGCTGGAGCGCTTGAGGAAGGTCTCCACCCCCACCGGGGAGGCGTAGGCGGCGGTGCCCTCGGTGGGGATCACGTTGGAGGGGCCGGCGATGTAGTCCCCGAGGGCCTCGGGGGTCCAGGGCCCGAGGAAGATGGCCCCGGCGTTCCGGATCGCCGGCAGCAGGGCCCAGGGGTCCCGGACCAGGAGCTGCAGGTGCTCCGGGGCGACGGCGTTGGCCAGTTCCGCCGCCTCCCCGAGGTCCCGGGCCACCAATAGGGCCCCCCGCTCCCGGATCCCCGCTGCCGCCGGCCCGGGGTCCGGCAGCCGGGCCACCTCCTCGGCCAGGGCGGCGTTCACCGGCCCGGCCCGGTCCGGGTCGGTGGTCACCAGCACCACGGTGCCCCCCCGGTGCTCCGCCTGGGAGAGGAGGTCGGCGGCCACCCACCGGGGGTCCGCCGACCCGTCGTCGATGATGAGAAGCTCCGTGGGGCCGGCGAGCATGTCCACCCCCACCGGGCCGTAGACCAGCTTCTTCGCCAGGGTGACGTAGTAGTTGCCCGGCCCGGCGATGACGCTCACCCGGGGCACCGTCCGGGTGCCGTAGGCCATGGCCGCCACCGCCTGGGCCCCGCCCACCTTGAAGATCCGGTCCACCCCGGCGATCCGGGCCGCGGCCAGCATCGCCGGGTGGAGCCGGCCGTCCCGCCCCGGCGGGGTGCAGAGGATCACCTCCGGCACCCCCGCCACCCGGGCGGGGATCGCGGTCATCAGCAGGCAGGAGTAGAGGGGCGCCTGGCCGCCGGGGACGTAGATCCCCGCCCGGTCCACCGG
>QGUP01000394.1 GCA_003242505.1 Bacillota bacterium | reverse complement strand
GGCAACGTCCGCAAGGTGATCATCAGCCGCCGGCGCGCCTCTGCCGTCGAATTGGCCGACGAGGTGGGCGGGATTGCCGCCGACACCCTCAGTGCGGTTCGGGGGTGCGCAGTGGTCTTTCTGGCGGTGCCCGGGCCGGTGCTGCCCAACCTCTTGCCGGACCTGGCGCCTCACCTGGAGCCCGAGGCCCTGGTGGTCAACATGGCGACGGAGGTGGACACCGGCGACCTGGCCGCCCAGTTTCCGGACCTGCGGCTGGTGGCGGCCAAGGTGATCGGCCATGCCCGGGAGATGGTCCAGGGGTCGCCGGGGATCGTGGTCCTGGATCGGGTCACCCCCAGAGAGGAAGAGGTCCTGGCGAATCTTCTGGGGGGGCTGGGCCCGGTCATCCGGGACCGGGAGGCGAAGGTGATGCTGGCCAACACCGCGGTGGCGGAGGAGATGGTGCGGGCCGAGCAGAACCTGCGCCGGCGCCTGGAGGACCTGGGCCTCGAGCCGGATCTGATCCGGATCGCGATCCGGACCACCGCGCCCGGCGTGCTCCGGTCTCTCTCCGCCGGCGACGCGGGGCCCTTTGTCCAGGACGTGATCCGCCGCCTCCGGGGGGGCTGAGGGCCCCTGTTCCGCACCGCACCAGGGAGGTCTGACCGTTGTCCCGCGTCGTCCGTCTGGGTGCCCTGGCCTTGCTGCTCTCAATCCTGGTCGCGGCCTGGCCGCCCAGACCCCTGCTGGCGCAGCCGGCCGCGCCGGCAGTGGCCGCCAGGGCCGCCTATCTCGTCGACTTCAACTCCGGCCGGGTCCTCTACGAAATGAATGCGGATGAACCGATCCCCCCGGCCAGCCTGACCAAGCTGATGACCCTCTACCTGACCTACGAGGCCCTGGCCCAGGGCCGGATTCGCCGGGACGACCTGGTGCCTATCTCCGAGCGGGCCTGGGCCCAGAACCCGGAGCTCTGGGGCTCTTCCCTGATGTGGCTCGAGCCGGGGCAGAAGGTGACCGTGGGCGAGGTGATGCTGGGGGTGGCGGTGCCGTCGGGGAACGACGCCGCCATCGCCCTGGCGGAGAAGCTCGCGGGGACCGTGGAGGCCTTCGTCTCTCAGATGAACGCCAAGGCGAAGGAGTTGGGGCTGGAGAACACCCGGTTCGTCGACCCCCACGGCCTCTCCCCGGAGAACCGGATCACCGCCCGGGACGCGGCCCGGCTGGCCATCCGGTACATCACCGACTTCCCCCAGGCCCTCACGGAACTCCACTCGGTCAAGGAGTTCACCTACCCCCAGCCCCACAACCTTTCCCCGGACAAGGTCCGCCGGGGCACGCAGCCCATCCGGCAGGAGAACCGGAACTGGCTGCTCTGGTCCTATCCCGGGGCGGACGGCCTGAAGACCGGTTACATCGAGGAGGCCGGCTACAACCTCATCGCCACGGCCAAGCGGGGCGATATGCGGCTGGTGGCCGTCCTCCTGGGGACCGAGAGCGAGGCGGCCCGGGAGGCCCAGGGCACGGCGCTGCTGAACTGGGGCTTTGAGAACTGGACAAGCCTTCAGCTCTTCCCCGCGGACCGGGTGATGGGCCGGGTCCGGGTCTGGAAGGGCGCCGGGGATCAGGTGGACGTGGTGCCCGAGCGTCCCCTCTGGGTGGCCATCCCCAAGGGGAGCGAGGCCCAGCTGGTGGAGACCGTCTCCCTCCGGAAGTCGGTGGTCGCTCCGGTGCGCCAGGGGCAGGTCCTCGGCGAGGCGGTGGCGGTCCTGGGGGACGAGGAAGTCGGCCGGGTGAACCTGGTGGCCCGGGAGGCGGTGCCGCCGGGAGGCTTCTTCAAGCGGCTCTGGGACTCCATCCGCCTTTTCGTGGCCGGGCTCCTGGCCCGGTGGCTCTGAGGGAGAAGAACCGCCCGGGGTCTCCATACCCCGGCAGGGAAAACAAGAAAGGCCGCCCGGGACACGCCCGGGCGGCTGCTGTTTCCGTTCACCGGCTCGCCGCCGGCTGGCCCGCCAGGGACCGGACGATGGCCACCGTGTCCCGGGCGATGACCAGCTCCTCGTTGGTGGGGATCACCCAGACCTGGACTCGGCTGCGGTCGGTGGAGATCCGGCGCTCGCCCTTGCCCTGGCGGTTGGCCTCCTCGTCCAGTTCCACCCCGAGGAAGGTCAGGTGCCGGCAGACCCGCTCCCGGACCAGCACCGAGTTCTCCCCGATGCCGCCGGTGAAGACCAGGGCGTCGAGCCCCTCCAGGACGGCAGCGTAGGCGCCGATGTACTTCCGCAGCCGGTACTCGAACATCTCGAAGGCTTCCCGGGCCCGGCTGTCGCCCTTGAGCATCTCCTCCTCGATCTGGCGCATGTCCCCGGAGATGCCGGAGATGCCCCGGAGGCCGCTGTGCTTGTTCAGCATCGACATCAGTTCGGAGATGGTCAGCTCTTCCCGGGCCATGATGTAGGGCAGCGCGCCCGGGTCCACATCCCCGCTGCGGGTGCCCATGATCAGCCCCTCCAGCGGGGTGAAGCCCATGCTGGTGTCCACCGACTTGCCGTCCCGGATCGCGCAGACCGAGGCGCCGTTGCCCAGGTGGCAGGTGATCACCTTCAGCCCCTGGAGCCCCGGGTTGCCGATCAGCTCCCCGAGCCGCTGGGAGACGTAGCGGTGGGAGGTGCCGTGGAAGCCGTAGCGCCGCACCCGGTGCCGCTTGTACATCGCATAGGGCAAGGCGTAGAGGTAGGCCACCCGGGGCATGGTGGAGTGGAAGGCGGTGTCGAAGACCGCCACCTGGGGCACCCCGGGCAGGAGGCTTTCCGCGGCCAGGATGCCCTGGAGGTTGGGCGGGTTGTGGAGGGGCGCCAGGTCGAAGAGGGAGCGGAGGGGTTCCTTCACCTCCTCGGTTACCAGCACCGAGTCGGTGAACTGCTCCCCGCCGTGGACCACCCGGTGGCCGACCGCCGCCACCTCCTTCAGGTCCCGGATCACCC
>QGUP01000393.1 GCA_003242505.1 Bacillota bacterium | reverse complement strand
GGATGTTTATAAGAGGCAGGGCCATGACCTGCCCTTGAACCCCCGGGGCCCGCCCGGGGTGCGCGCGGCCGGCCGGGCGGCCGAAGCGCTGCCCTTCTTTTTCCGGTTCCGCGCCCGGCCGGAGCGGGCGACGGAGGGGCTGCCGCCGGTCCCCCTGGCGGACACCGAAGAGCGGCTGGCGCTCCCGGCGGTGGCCGGGCTGATGGAGTACGGCCGCTGGCCCCGGCAGTACCGGGGGGAGGCCCCTTACCTGGAGGCCATCGACGCCGCCCTGCGGCGGGGGAAGCGGGCGGAAGGGCACCTGGCCGGCGCCTCGGCGGAGCGGCTCTCCGCCCTGGTGGCGGCCGGGCTCACCTCGGACCACGAACCCATCACCGCCCGGGAGGCCCTGGAGCGGCTCCGCCTGGGGCTCTGGGTGATGCTCCGGCACAGTTCCCTCCGCCCGGACCTGCCGGAACTGCTGCCCCTTCTCACCGAGAACCGGGTGGACACCGCCCGGCTGATGCTCACCACCGACGGAGCCACCCCGGCCTGGGCGGCGGAGCACGGCCTCCTGGACGAGATGCTCCGGATCCTGGTCCGGGCGGGGGTGCCACCGGTCCAGGCGTTGCAGATGGCCACCCGGAACCCCGCCACCTACTACGGCCTGGAGGGGGAGATTGGCGGGGTGGCCCCGGGCCGCCGGGCGGACCTGGTCCTCTACCCGGATCTCAGCGAGTTTCGGCCCCAGCGGGTGCTGGTCGGCGGGAAGACCGTGGTCCTGGAGGGGAGGCTCACTGCCCCCCTGCCCCGGCCCGACTGGGCGGCCCTGGCCCCGGTCCCGGCGCTGCCCGACCCCGGGGTCGCGGGGGACCCGGCCCTCTACCTGCCCCCGGCGGCCTCCGGGGAGGCCGTCACCCTGCCGGAGGCCGTCACCCTGCCGGTGGTGGCCTTTGAGAACGCGGTGATCACCCGGCGGCGGGAGGTGACCATACCGGTCCGGGACGGCCGGCCGGACCTGGCCGGGGGGCCGCCGGACCTCCTGCTGGCCGTCCTGGTCCTGCCGGCGGATCCCGCAGGGGAGCCCCGCCGGGCCCGGGCGGTGCGGGTGGCCCGGGCCCTGGCGGCAGGCCTCGGCTCCGGGCCGCCGGGGCTGGCCACCACCCTCCAGGTGGCCGGCGGGCTCCTGGTGGTGGGCCGGGACCCGGACCAGATGGCCCTCGCGGCCCGGCGGGTCGCCGAGATGGGAGGGGGCATTGCGGTGGCCTGGGACGGCGCGGTGCAGTGGGAGTGGCCCCTGCCCGTAGCCGGCCTGGGCGGCGGGGAGGACTTCCCCGGGGCTGCAGCCCGGGAGCGGGAGTTCCGGGCGATCCTCCGGCGCTGGGGCTACCCCCACCACGAGCCGGTCTACACCTACCTTTTCTTTACCGGCGACCTGCTGCCCCGGGTGCGGCTGACCCCCGCCGGCCTCTTCGACGTCCTGGCGGAGGCGGTGCTGGTGCCGGCGGAGGGGTGAGGCCTACCGCCGCACCCGGTCCAGGAGCCGGCTCAGCACCACCGCGGCCTGGGCCCGGGTGGTGGAATCCAGGGGGCGGAAGGCCACGCCCCCGGCTCCGTCGGGGATCCCCTGCAGGAGCCCCAGTTGCACCGCGGCGGAGACGTACCCCCGGAAGGCGCTCCCGATCTGGAAGGCGTCCGACATCGCCACCGGCTCGGAAGAAGGCGGCTGCCCGAGGGCCCGCACCAGGTAGCGAGCCATCTCCTGGCGGGAAAGGCGAACGTCCAGGTCCGCGGCCGTGAGCAGTTCGCCCGGCTGGATGGTCCCGGCCTCCGCCAGGGGTGCCAACCATCCGCCGGTGGCAAGCCAGTGCTTCGCCAGGCCGGCGAAGTCAGGCGGCGTGCCTTCCTGGGGCTGGTATCCCAGGGCGGAGGCGAGCAGCTTCAGGAACTCGGCCCGAGTAATGGGCTGCTCAGGCTTGAAACTGCCGTCCGGGTATCCGTTGACGACTCCCTGGTCAACCAGTGCGCGAATCTGTGCTTCGGCCCAGTGGTTGCGGATGTCCCAGAGGCGGGCGCCCGGCGTGATCGCTGGCGGCACTTTGGGCGGTTCCTCGGTCACCAGGCGCGGACTCGGAGTGTTGACGCCCTCCAGCACGACCTTGTTCGAACTGACGATCTGGCCGTTGTGGACGGCTACCACGTAGAACCGGTAGCGGGTCATCAGTCCGCCATCGGGCGCGACGATAGGCTGGGCCTGGACGGTGATGCGCTCAAGGCCGGGGCCGTCGTAGGTAAGTGGCTGAACGAGGTAACCTGGGTATTTCCAATCCAGCCGAATCTGTTCGGGAGCGGGAACATTATCCTGCCAGAGGTAGAACTGGCCGCCCGGCGGCATTCCATGCCCGGGAGCCCATTCCAGGGTCACTTCCGTCGTATTCCAACGGGTCGGGGATGCCGAGACAAACCGGAGAGTGGGCGGCGGAATGGGCTGGACCGGCGCGGGGGCTGCCGGACCCAGGGCTTTCCGCCAGTACTCATAAAGCCCGGGGGTGTCCCACGCGAGGGGTATGGCCGCGTTCTCCTGAATCTCAGCGGGAATGTAGCGGCCGTCGCCCATCGGCACGTTGCGGACCAACGCTTCCCGTGCCAGCGGGGAGCCGAAAAGTTGGATGTAGTCCTCTGCGGCGATTTCTTGAGGCTCCCAGGAATGGTAGCCGGACCCGACCTGCGGGAAGTTGGAGAGGCCGCGGATTCTTGCCCACTCGGTCTTCCGCCAGTCTCGAAAGAGCAGTCCCTCATGTTTTAGCAGCCAGTAGGAGGTGAAGTGGTGCCCATACTCGTGGGACAGCGTCCTGGCCATGAGGTCCAGGGAGGTGGGGGTGTTGCGAAATCCCCGTAAGCCAGTGAAACCTGGAGCGTAGAACAGGAAAGCCACCATATCCCGCGAATTGGTTGGATTAGGCACCAAAACAACCAAAACCGCGGGGATGGTGGCAAGACC
>QGUP01000392.1 GCA_003242505.1 Bacillota bacterium | reverse complement strand
CCGGTCCTGTGCTCTACAGGCGCTGGTCGCCGCGGTAGAGGCGCTGTTCGCCGCGGATCAGCGGGCTTGCCCTCCGGGCCCAGCCGGCCCCGGCCGGGCAGCTGGGGCTACCCGGCTACCCTTCCTGCCGGCGCTCCTGGAGCCGGGCCTTGAGGGCGGCGAGATCCTCCTCGATCTCCTCGTCCTCGCCGAGGCGCCGGAGCCGCTCCTCCAGGGAGTCCTCCTGGACCCGCCTGGCCGCCTCGGCCTGGGCCTCCAGGTGGGCGATCTTCTCCTCCATCTTCTCGAAGGTCTCGAAGGCGCTCTGGCTCCGGGTGAGCCCCGCCAGCTGCTCGTGGACCTTCTTGGCCGCCTCGGCCCGGCGCTTCCGGGCGATGAGCAGGTCCTTCTTGGCCTTGGCCTCGGCCACCCGGCTCTCCAGGGTCTCCAGGTGCTCCCGGAGCTGGGCCACCACTCGGCGCTGCTCCTCCCACTGGGCCTTGGCCTGCTCCGCCATCTGCTCTGCGGTGCGCCGGCGGCGCAGGGCCTCCCGGGCCAGGTCCTCCTCGCCCCTCTCCACGGCCCGCTCCGCCTTCTCGACCCACTCCTGGGCCTTCTGAATCTGCTCCTCGTACTTGGCCTTCAGCTTGGTCTCCTCGGCGATGGCCGCGGCCAGGGCGATCTTGCCCTCCCGGACCGACTCCTCCATGTCGAGGATCATCTGCTTGAGCATCTTCTCCGGGTCTTCCGCCCGGTCCAGAAGCTCGTTGATGTTGGCCCGAATCAGATTGGCAATCCGCTGAAAGATCCCCACCGCAGGGGCCCTCCTCCCTCTTGCCCAGGTTCTCACCCTATAGGAGTCCGGGCCCCGTCGGCTGGGTTCGCGGGAGTCGGCAAGAGCCGGTTGCTCTCCTGGAGACGCTCCAGGACCGTGGTGTAGCCGTCGGCGCCGTAGTAGAGGCACTTCTTCACCCGGGAGATGGTGGCGGTGCTGGCCCCGGTGGCGGCGACGATCTCGTCGTAGGTCTTGCCGGCGTACAGCATCCGGGCCACGGCAAAGCGCTGGGCCAGGGCCCGGATTTCGCCCACGGTGGCCAGGTCCTCGAAGAACCGGTAACATTCGTCCACAGTGCGCAGGGAAAGAATGGCCTCAAACAACTGATCCACGTTGGGGTCCCGCAGTTTTTCGGTGATGGGCATGCAGGCATCCCCCCAGGACAGAGTGCACCCGGACGGAGATTCTGCGTCCCCGGGGGGCGGTTCCTGCCGACCGGCCGGAAGGCGGCCCGGGGGCGGGCCCAGGGCCGGCCGCCGCCCGGGGGCGAAGGGCCGGCGCCGCAGGCCGCGGGCGGCGACGGCGGAGAGGGAAAGGCCGGCCCGGAGCGGAGAGAGAAAAGCCGGCCCCGGAGGGCCGGCTGGTCTCACTCCCGACGCCGGGTCTCCTCCGGCTCCGGGAACAGTTCCCGGGCCACCTCGTGGTCGGCCCGCTGCGCGGTCTCCAGGGGGAGATCCAGGGCCCTGGTGCGCCGGGAAGCCGGAGACCCTTCCCGGGAGGCCCGGTCCGGCCGGGCATAAACCAGGTAGACCGCCACCAGGGCCACAGCCAGGATCACGAGCCAGGTTAAGAACGGCATCGACGCGCCCCCTGTCGTGATTCCGGTTCCACACCGGTAGGATGCCCCGGTGGACGGGAAAGATGACCCGGGACGGAACAGATGACCCGGGGCCGCGGGGGCGGCGCCATGAAGGCATCGCCTGGCCCGGCGCCTCTACTCGACCCGAACCTCCCGGCCGTTGCGGAAGAGCCGGGCCACCGCTGCGCGGCCGAACCGGTCCACCGCCCACTCCACCTCCAGCAGGACGTCAGGGCCCTGGAAGGCCTGGGCCTCTCCTTCCGGCACAAAGAACGACTCGGTGCCGTACCGGAGGTGGAGCCGGGGTACACCGGTCCAGTCCTCGAACCACTCCACCCGGGCCCGCACCGCCACCTGCCCGGCAGAGGGCCGGGGCCGGGCCGTGGCCACGGTCACGGGCTGCCAGTACGGCTCGCCGGGGGTGAGGACCACCCAGACCGTCTGCCCCCGGACAAACTTCCGCTCCGAGACCCCCAGGGCCGCCAGATCCAGGGTGTTGATGCGGTAGCGCAACTGGACGTACTCGCCCCGGAAGGGGTCCCAGGGGTCGATGGGCTCCGTGGCCACCCGGACCCGGGTGCCGGTGGCCAGGGTGTACTGGTACACCCCGACCATCGCCAGCAGCACCAGGGCCTGGGCGCAGACCGCCAGGAAGAACCAGCGCCGGCGGGTCATCGCCCCTCACCCCCCTGCCACTCCCGGAGCCAGCGGCGCCGGCTCCGCTCCAGGACTGAACCGACGGCCAGCAGCAGGACGCCACCGGCCATGAAGAAGAGGGACCGGTCCAGAACCTGCCAGAACAAGTCGAAGTACCGGGCCAGCACCTGGGCCACAAAGGCCACCAGGGCGAGGTTCACCGCCGCCTGATTCCGGCGGCCGTACCCGTAGGCCAGCAGGCCGAGGATGGCCGCCAGCAGGAGGAGGTTGAAGCCGATCCGCACCGGCCCGCCGGCCGGAAGCAGAGCGAGGAGCACCGGGGCCAGGACCGCCGGGGCCGCCGCGGCCAGGGGGGCCGCCCGCTGCCAGGGAGCCGGTGCGGTCTCCCGGAGCCTGCGGAGGGCCCAGAGGGCGGTGCCCAGGGCCAGGAGGCCGGTGCCGGCCAGGAGGCCCAGGCTCCGGGCCTCCAGGACCCACCGGTCCGAGGGGGTCAGGAACGTCCCGAGAAACAGGGCCAGGAGGCCCAGAGCGCCCCCGGCCAGGAGAAAGGGCCAGGCCATGGGGCGATGCCGCTCCTGGCACTCCTGGGCCATCCCCGCGGCCAGCAACCCCGCCCCCAGCGCCGCCAGGCCGACGACCACACCCTGGGGGCCACCCTCCACCTCCAGTTGCCACCGGTGCAGGTTGGTGGCGAGCCAGATGCCAGGCCCC
>QGUP01000391.1 GCA_003242505.1 Bacillota bacterium | reverse complement strand
CAAGGAGGACGAGTACCTGGTGGCCCTGGACATCCGGGGTCGGCAGTTCTCCTCGGAGGAGTTCAGCCTGTGGCTGCAGGAGCGGGCCCTCCGGGGGGAGTCGAGCCTGGCCTTTGCCATCGGCGGCACCACGGGCCTGGCGCCGGCGGTCCTGGAGCGGGCCCGGCTGCGGCTCTCCCTGGGGCTCATGACCTTCCCGCACCAGATGGTGCCGCTCCTGCTGCTGGAACAGATCTACCGGGGGTTCAAGATCGCGGCCGGGGAGCCCTATCACCGCTGAAATCCTGCCGCGTCGGGGCGTGGGGCGCAGGCGGGCGGAGAGGGCGGAAAGACGCTGCCGGTTGTACCCTGACGGGCGAACACCCGGCCGTGATCGCTGCACTGGGACCCCCGGCCCGGTGCCGATGGCCGTCGGCCTCTTCCCCCTTTACAGAAGCCGCGGACGTGCTATACTCAAGTTCGTTATTGTTCACTGGATTATCCCACCCGGGGGTGTGGCCGTGAGCCAGTTCGATACCCCGCTGTTCACCGGGTTGCTGGCCCATGCCGCCCGGAATCCCGTGCAGTTCCACATCCCAGGGCACAAGAAGGGCGCCGGGATGGCGCCGGAGTTCCGGCGGTACATCGGCGACAACGCGCTGGCCATCGACCTCATTAACATCGCACCGCTGGACGACCTGCACAATCCCCACGGCATCATCAAGCGGGCCCAGGAGCTCGCGGCGGAGGCCTTCGGCGCGGATCACACCTTTTTCTCCGTCCAGGGCACCAGCGGGGCAATCATGGCCATGATCCTCTCGGTGGTGGGGCCCGGCGAGACCATCCTGGTGCCCCGGAACGTGCACAAGAGCGTCATGAGCGCCATCGTCCTGGCGGGGGCCCGGCCGGTCTACATGGCCCCGGATCTGGACTACAACCTGGGCATCGCCCACGGGGTGAGCGTCGAGACGGTGGTGGCGGCCCTGGACGCCCATCCGGAGGCCCGGGCGGTGCTGGTGATCAACCCCACCTACTACGGGGTGGCCGCGGACCTGAAGTCCATCGTGGAGGTGGCCCACGCCCGGGGGGTACCGGTGCTGGTGGACGAGGCCCACGGGGTCCACATCCACTTCCACGAGCAGATGCCCCTCTCGGCCATGCAGGCCGGGGCGGACATGTCGGCGACCAGCGTCCACAAGCTCGGGGGGTCGCTGACCCAGTCCTCGGTGCTGAACGTCCGGGAGGGGCTGGTGAACGTCGGCCGGGTCCAGGCGGTGCTCTCGATGCTCCAGACCACCAGCACCTCCTACCTGCTGCTGGCCTCCCTGGACGTGGCCCGGAAGCACCTCGCGACCCGGGGGCGGGAACTCATCGAGCGGGCCCGGCAACTGGCCAACTACGCCCGGCAGGAGATCAACAAGATCCCGGGGCTGTACTGCTTCGGGCCGGAGATCATCGGCTTCAGCTCTGCCCGGTTTGACTTTGACCCCACCAAGCTGACCATCTCGGTCAAGGAACTGGGGCTCACGGGGGCCGAGGTGGAGCAGATCCTCCGGGAAGAGTTCAACATCGAGATTGAGCTGAGCGACCTCTACAACATCCTCTGCATCGTCTCCTTCGGGGACACGGAGGAAGAGATCAACATCCTGATCAACGCCCTCCGCACCATCGCCGAGCGGTACTACCGCAGCCGGCCGGCCAACCAGGTGCGGGTGAAGCTCCCCGAGTTCCCGGAACTGGCGATGCTGCCCCGGGATGCCTTCTACGCCCCCAGCGAGTCGGTCCCGCTCCTGGAGGCGGAGGGGCGGATCGCCGCAGAGTTCGTCATCATCTACCCCCCCGGCATCCCGGTCCTGGCGCCGGGGGAGGTCATCACCTCGGAGAACATCGCCTACATCTACGAGCATCTCGAACTGGGCTATCCGGTCCAGGGGCCGGAGGATCCCACCATCCAGCGGATCCGGGTGGTGGCCAACCGGCCCTGAGGGCGGGTTGGGCCGGGAAAGCGGCCGCAGGGCCGGGGGTGAACCCCGGCCCTGCGGCGTTACTTGTGGCGGGATTCCTTTCTGGCGGCGTTGGCCGTACGTGCGACCATATAGGACCTTAAAGGTATAGACAGTTTGTCAACAGAGAGTGCACAAATTCCACAGGTTATCCACAGGGTTTTGCTCACCCTTGTCCACAACCGGCTATCCACCGCCCACGGGTCGCCGGTGGTGAACCCCGGTGCGCCGGAGGCGGGGTCCCCGGGCGCCGCTGTGCACCGCCCGTAGCCCCCATGGGCCACGCCCCCATGGGCCACGGCTGCCGGCCGGGCGGCGGGCCACAGCCGGCCTGGCGGCGCACCGACGCCGGCGGGGCGGAGCCTCCTGGCAGGCCTGGCGGCGCACCGGCGCCGGCCGGGGGGGAGCGTCCTGGCAGGCCCCGCGGCGCACCGACGCCGGCGGGGCGGCGTAGGATGGGCACAAAAGCCTGGAGGTCGGCGGAGGGTGGTTTTCTATTTCGTGCAGCGGGGGGACAACTTGTACCACATCGCGCAGCGGTACCGGACGACGGTCCACGCGATCGTGGCGGCCAACCGGCTGACGGACCCCAACGGGATCGTCCCCGGCCAGGCCCTGGTGATCCCCCGCCCCGGCGCGGTGCCGGTGCCGCCGCCGGGGGGCATCGTCCACCTGGTGCGCCCCGGGGAGACGGCCCTGGACCTCGCCCAGCGGTTCGGCACCACGGTGCCGGAGATCCTCCGGGCCAACCAGCTGGCCCATCCGGAGTTCATCCTCCCGGGCCAGCAACTGGTGATCCCGGAGGCCCCCGGTGCCGGGGACGAGTGGCCGATGGTGGGCCGGACCCCGGGCCGGTCGGGCCACAGCCCCCTCCACCCCCTGGGGCCGCCCCAGCCGGGCTGGCGGTTTGCCCCGGCGGAACCGGTGGGGCGCTTGCCGTCCCCGCCGGTCATCCGGTAAGACCGGGTCTACGCCGGCCTGGGGGACGGGCGGCACTACG
>QGUP01000390.1 GCA_003242505.1 Bacillota bacterium | reverse complement strand
TGGAGCGCCTGGGCCGGGAGGCGGGGGCGGCGGGGCGGGAGGGGGCGGAGCTGCTGATCCTGGATGACCGGGAGTGCTTCCAGGACGGGCGGCTCTGGATCGACCCGCACCTGGCCCTCGCCGCGGTGGACCGGGCCCTGCGGGAGCACCCGGTGCCGCCAGAAGAGCCCAACCTCCGGCGGCGGTGTGCCGTGGTCCTCCGCTCCGGGGCGATCCGCAGCCTCCACGACCTGGCCCTGGCCCTGGGGCTGGGGGCCGACGCGGTCAACCCCTACCTGATGCTGGAGGTGGCGGCTCAGGCGGATCCCCGGGAGGGCATCGGCCGGCTGCTGGAGGCCCTCACCAAGGGGCTGGAGAAGGTGATCTCCACCCTGGGGATCTATGAGCTCCGGGGTTACGGCCGGCACTTCAGCAGCATCGGCCTGAGGCCCGAGGTGGCCCGGTATTTCGGGTGCACCAACTACTGCGGTTCGGAGGACGCGGGCCTGGGCTTTGATCGGCTGCAGGCCGACGCGGAGGAGCGGTACGCCGTCGCCGGCGCCGGGGAGGGCCGGGCGCGCCTTGGCCACACCTTCCGGATCTGGCCCAAGGTCTGGAAGGCGGCGGGGGCGGCGGCTGCAGACCCCGGCCGGTACGAGGCCTACGCCGCCCGGCTCCAGGCCGTCGAGCGGGAGACGCCGGTCTCCCTCCGGCACCTCGCCGACCTGGTGGAGGTGGGCGGGGTGAGCCCGGCGGAGGTGGACACCCGGATCGAGGATTACGCCTACCCCATCACCATCTCCGGGATGTCCTTCGGCTCCCAGGGGGAGACGGCCTTCCGGGCCTACGCCGAGGCGGCCCGGCGGCTGGATATCGTCTGCATGAACGGTGAGGGCGGGGAGATCCCGGACCTCGTCGGCCGGTACTACAAGTGGCGGGGGCAGCAGGTCGCCTCGGGCCGGTTCGGGGTCCACGCGCCCATGCTCGCCGGCAGCCGGTTCATGGAGATCAAGATCGGCCAGGGGGCCAAGCCCGGCGAGGGCGGCCACCTGCCCGGGAAGAAGGTCTCCCTCAAGGTCGCGGCCGCCCGGAACGCGGTCCCCGGGGTGGACCTCATCTCCCCCTCCAACAACCACGACATCTACGCGCTGGAGGACCTCGCCCAGCTGATCGCGGAGCTGCGGGCCGTCAACCCCGACGGGAAGGTGGTCGTCAAGGTCGCGGCGGTGCCCGGGGTTGGCGCCCTGGCGGTGGGGATCGCCAAGGCGGGGGCGGACATCATCGCCCTCTGCGGTTACGACGGCGGCACCGGGGCGGCCCGGAAGCACGCCCTGCGCCACGCGGGGCTCCCCATCGAAATCGGCGTCCGGGAGGCGCACCTGGCCCTGGTGGAGGCGGGGCTCCGGGACCGGGTGGAGCTCTGGGCCGACAGCGGCATGCGCAGCGGCCTCGACGTGATCAAGATGATCCTCCTGGGCGCCAACCGGGTGGGCTTTGCCACCCTGGCGATGGTGGCCGTCGGCTGCACCATCTGCCGGGGCTGCCAGCTGGACACCTGCCACGTGGGGATCGCCACCCAGATCGAGACGGTGGAGGAGGCCCGGGAGCGGGGCCTGAAGCTCTTCGTGCCCCGGGTCTACGAGGAGGCGGTGGCGCGGCTGGTCACCCTCTTCACCAGCATCGGCGAGGAGGTGCGGCTCCTCACCGCCCGGCTCGGGGCCCGGCGGACCCAGGACCTGGTGGGGCGGGTTGAACTCCTCCGGCAGGTCCGGGGGCTGGACCGGGTGGACCTCTCGGCCCTACTGACCCCCGTCCCGACCCGGGCGGAAGCGGCGCCTGGCGAGGGGCGGCCCCTGCGGCGGGTCGCGGCGTCCCGGGACCGGGAGCTCGTCGCGGTGGCCGCGGGCCACCGCCGGGAGGGGCAGCGGGAGGTGCAGGTCCGCCTCGCCGGGGTCGAGGCCCGGGAGCGGGCCCTTGGCACCCCCGTGGCGGGAGAGCTCGCCCGGCAGCGGCTCAACGGGTCCGGGGCGGGCGGCCCCGAGCGGGTGGCGATCCGCCTGGACGAGGGGGCCGCCGCGGGCAGCGGCCTCGGGGCCTTCAACGTCGACGGGGTGGAGATCACCGTCCAGGGCGGCGCCCAGGACGGCGTCGGCAAGTGCGCGGCCGGCGGCGCCGTCCGGATCCTGAAGACCCGGAACCGCTTTGGCCAGTGGGTCGGCGGCTCCGTGGGCAAGGGCTTTGCCTACGGCGCCCAGCGGGGGCTCTTCCTGGTCCAGGGGGATGCCGACGCCCGGTGCTGCGTCCGGCTCTCCGGTGCGGACGTGGTCCTGGGCGGCCGGCTCCGGGGGCCGGTGGACGACGGGCAGGGGCTCATCGGCACCAGGGCCAACCTCAAGGGCTTTGCCTTTGAGTACATGACCCGGGGCCGGGTGGTGGTCCTCGGGGACCCGGGGCCCTGGATCTGCGCCGGCATGACCGGCGGGGTGGTCTACGTGCGGCTCCAGCCGGAGCTGGGGTTTGACGAGGCCGCGCTCCGCCGGCGGCTGGCCAAGAGTGCCCGGGTCCGGATCACCGGCATCGGCAGCCAGGGCAAGAAGGACCTGACGGAGCTCCTGGGGGCCTATCACCAGGCCCTCCTGGACTCGGGCCAGGAAGAGGAGGCCGCCGAGGTGCTGCAGCTGATGCTGGACTGCGAGCGGTGCTTCGTGGCCATCGTCCCCGCCGGCCAGCAGGTGGACCCGACCCAGGTGACCGAGTGAGGGGCGGAGGGGCCTGGTCGGTGGAGGGCCCGGGCCGGCGGCTGCCACCGGCACGTGCCCCGGTGCAGGTCCCCGGTGGCCCCGGCCGCCGGTGCCGGCGGCGGACTCCGGCGGCGCACCCTGGGCCGGGGAGGAACGTAGACTGGTACGGAGCCCGCACCGAAGCCTGCGGGCACCTCGGGTTTGGCCCGGGCCCGGCCAGGGGAGCCCTGAGAAAGCTGGGCCTGGCCTGCGGCGCCCTGGGC
>QGUP01000389.1 GCA_003242505.1 Bacillota bacterium | reverse complement strand
GTTCTGGCGGGGGTTCGCCGCGGGGACGGGGACGGTGGCCCTGGCGGGCCTGGTCCTCGCCCTGGCGGTTTCCGCCCGGGGGGTGACCATCGCGGTGGACACCCGGGCCCTGGGCGCTCAGGTGGAGGCTGCGGTCCGCCGGGAGATGGCGGCCCAGCTCCCCAGGGTTCTGGAGGCCGCGGGGCAGGACCTGCCGGACCTGGTGGCGGCCCGGATCGCCGAGCACCTGACCGCGGGCCCCCTGCCCGTGGGGCCGGTGGAGGTGGACCTGCCCCCGGCCCTCCGGGAAGAACTCCGCCGGCGGCTGACCGTTGCCCTGGCGGAGGCCGGCCGGAGCTACCTGGCGGGGCTCGACCGGGAGGAGGTGGCGGCCCTGGCGGGCCGGGAGGCCCGGCGGCTGGTGGAAGGGCAGCTCCTGGCTGGGGGCCGGGGGTTTCGGGTGCTGGTCCGGCTCCTGCCCTGGTGGGCCGTACCGGTGACGGTCCGGGGGCGGTGAGCCGGACCGGCGCTGTACCGGGCGGTTTTCACCTTTACCTGGACAAGAACGCTGTGGTAAGATAACCGTTGGTGCATCACACACGCCGGAGAACGGCTGCGACGGTGCACCCTGGCAACAGGGTGTCTCGCGGCCGGATGATGCCGGCGGCGGCCTGCCCGGCCGGGAGGGAATCGGCCGGGTGGGGACAACCGATCGGAGGTGAAAGACTTCCCATGTCTGTTATCTCGATGAAGCAGCTCCTCGAGGCCGGCGTCCACTTCGGCCACCAGACCCGGCGCTGGAACCCCAAGATGAAGGAGTACATCTTCACGGAGCGGAACGGGATCTACATTATTGATCTCCAGAAGACCGTCCGCCTGATGGAGGTGGCCTACAACTTCGTCCGGCAGCTGGCGGCCGACGGCGGCAAGATCCTCTTCGTCGGCACCAAGAAGCAGGCCCAGGACGCGGTCCGGGAAGAGGCCGAGCGCTGCGGCATGTTCTACGTCAACCAGCGCTGGCTGGGCGGCATGCTGACCAACTTTGAGACCATCAAGAAGCGGCTGGCCCGGCTGGAAGAGCTGGAGGAGATCGAGAACACCGAGCGCTGGCAGACCCTGACCAAGAAGGAGCAGGCCCAGCTCCTCCACGAGCGGGAGCGGCTGCGGAAGTTCCTGGGCGGCATCCGGGGCATGAAGACCCTCCCCGACGCGGTCTTCATCATCGACCCCCGCAAGGAGCGGATCGCGGTGGCGGAGGCCCGGAAGCTGGGGATCCCCATCGTGGCCATCGTGGACACCAACTGCGACCCCGATGAGATCGACTACGTCATCCCCGGCAACGACGACGCCATCCGGGCCGTGAAGCTCATCACCAGCAAGATCGCCGATGCGGTCCTGGAGGGGCGCCAGGGGGTCAGCGTCGCCCCGGCGGAGGAGGCGGAGGCGGCTGCCGAGGACGAGGCGCCGGAGGAGGAGCCTGTGGGCGTCGAGGGCGACGACGAGGAGTACGAGGCCCCGGCCGAGGTCTAGCCTGCATACCCGCGGGGCGGGCAGGGGAAACTCCCCCTGGTCAGGGGCGTCTGCCCGCCCCGCTTTCGCGTGCCAACCAGTCCTGGAAGGTCGTTCCTGCCGGGAACCATTCCTCATGTCGTTGGCTGTCCGTTAAGGAGGGAGTCGCATGGCTGAGATCACCGCTGCCATGGTCAAGGAACTCCGGGAGAAGACCGGAGCCGGCATGATGGACTGCAAGAAGGCCCTGGAGGAGGCGGGCGGCGACATCAACCGGGCCATTGACATCCTGCGGGAGAAGGGCCTGGCCGCCGCGGCCAAGAAGGCGGGGCGGGTGGCCGCGGAGGGGCTGATCGCCGCCCACGTCTCCGGGGACGGCAAGGTCGGGGCCCTGGTGGAGGTCAACTGCGAGACGGACTTTGTGGCCCGGAACGAGGAGTTCCGCACCTTTGCCCTCACCCTGGCCCGGCAGGTGGCGGAAAAGGCGCCGGCGGACCTGGAGGCCCTGCTGAAGCAGCCCTACGCCGGCGGGGACGGCGCCACCGTCGAGGAGTTCGTCAAGGCCCTGGTGGCCAAGATCGGCGAGAACCAGTCGGTCCGCCGGTTCGTCCGGATGGCCGTGGAGGGCGAGGGCGTGGTCCACCACTACATCCACGGCGGCACCGAGGCCGGCCGGGTGGGCGTCCTGGTCCAGGTGGCGGGGAGCTCGGCCCCCGAGGCCCACGAACTGGCCCACGAGCTCTGCCTGCAGATCGCTTCCATGCGGCCCCAGTACCTCCGGCGGGAGGAGGTCCCGGAGGCGGTCCTCGAGCACGAGCGGCAGGTGCAGCGGCAGAAGGCCCTCAACGAGGGCAAGCCGGAGAAGATCGTCGACCGGATCGTCCAGGGCCAGATCGAGAAGTTCTTCCGGGAGAACGTGCTCCTGGAGCAGGCCTGGGTGAAGGACGACAAGAAGAAGATCGCCGACCTGGTCAAGGAGTACAGCCAGAAGGTCGGGGCCGAGCTCCAGGTGGTGCGCTTTGCCCGGTTCGAGGTCGGCGAGGGCATCGAGAAGAAGGCCGACGACTTTGCCGAAGAGGTCAAGCGGATGGCCGGCCAGTAACCCCGGCCAGGGTCAGCGGAGGGAGAACACCCGTGTGTTCTCCCTTTTCCTCAGCGGTGCTCCCTGCCGGCCGGGGCGAACCCGGCGCAAGAGCGGAAAGGGAACGGCTCAATAGACGTAGAATCGAAGTTAGCGGCAGGAGGGGTCCCGGATGCAGGAGCGGCGCTACCGCCGGGTGGTCCTCAAGCTGAGCGGCGAGGCCCTCGCCGGGGACGGCCAGGTGCTGGACCCCCGGATCCTCGACGGCATCGCCCGGCAGATCAAAGAGGTCCGGGAGATGGGGGTCGACGTGGCCATCGTCGTCGGGGGCGGGAACATCTGGCGGGGCCGCATTGGCCAGGAGATGGGGATGGACCAGGCCACCGCCGACTACATGGGCATGCTTGCCACGGGGATCAAA
>QGUP01000388.1 GCA_003242505.1 Bacillota bacterium | reverse complement strand
CTTCCGGGACCTCCCCGAGTACCTCCGCCCGGGGGACGCCCTCGTGCTCAACGACACCCGGGTGATGCCCGCCCGGCTCATCGGGGAGCGGGTGGGCACCGGGGCCCGGATCGAGGTGCTGCTGCTGAGGCGCCTCGACCAGGACCGGTGGGAGACCCTGGTCCGGCCGGGCCGGAAGGCCCGGCCCGGGGACCGGATCCGCTTCGGCGACGGCCGGCTGGAGGCGGAGGTGGAAGGGCCTACCCCCGTGGGAGGCCGGGTGCTCCGGTTCTTCTACGAGGGGGTCTTCGAGCAGGTCCTGGACGAGCTCGGGCAGATGCCCCTGCCGCCGTACATCCGGGAGCCCCTCGAGGACCCGGAGCGGTACCAGACGGTCTACGCCCGGAACTGGGGGTCGGCGGCGGCCCCCACCGCGGGGCTCCACTTCACCCCGGAGCTTCTGGACCGAATCCGGTCGATGGGGGTGCACCTGGTCTTCATCACCCTGCACGTGGGCCTCGGCACCTTCCGGCCGGTCCAGGTGGAAGAGGTCGAGGCCCATGAAATGCACAGCGAGTACTACGAGGTCTCCTCCGAGGCCGCTGCCACCCTGAACGCGGTGCGGGCCGCCGGGGGCCGGATCATCCCGGTGGGGACCACGGCACTGCGCACCCTGGAGACCGTGGCCGGGGAGGACGGGGTGGTCCGCCCCGGGTCCGGGTGGACCGACCTCTTCATCTACCCGGGCTACCGGTTCAAGGCCACCGACGGCCTGGTGACCAACTTCCACCTGCCCCGGAGCACGCTTCTCATGCTGGTCAGCGCCCTGGCCGGCCGGGAGCGGATTCTCCACGCCTACCAGGAGGCGATCCGCCTGGGCTACCGGTTCTTCAGCTTCGGGGACGCCATGCTGATCCTGTAGGGGGATCCCCATGCCTGCCCTGACCTTCGAGGTCCTGGCCACGGACCCCAGGTCCGCCGCCCGCCGGGGGCGGCTCACCACCCCCCACGGGGTGGTCGAGACCCCGGTCTTCATGCCCGTGGGGACCCAGGCCACGGTGAAGACCCTCAGCCCCCACGAGGTCTGGGACCTGGGGGCCCGGATCATCCTCAGCAACACCTACCACCTTTACCTGCGCCCCGGCGCGGACCTGATCCGGGAGGCCGGGGGGCTGCACCGGTTCATGGCCTGGCCGGGGTCGATCCTGACCGACTCCGGGGGCTTTCAGGTCTTCTCCCTGGCCGACCTGCGGAAGATCACCGAGGAAGGGGTCCAGTTCCGGTCTCACCTGGACGGGAGCAGCCACTTCCTCAGCCCGGAGACGGCGATCCAGGTGCAGAACGCCCTGGGCGCGGACATCATCATGTGCTTTGACGAGTGCACCCCCTGGCCGGTGGAGTACGAGTACGCCAGGCCCAGCATGGAGCGCACCGCCCGGTGGGCCGCCCGGTGCAAGGCCGCCCACGCCCGGCCCGACGACCAGGCCCTCTTCGGCATCGTCCAGGGGAGCACCTACGCCGACCTGCGCCGGGAGTCCGCGGCCCGGACGGTGGAACTGGACTTCCCGGGCTACGCGGTGGGGGGCCTGTCGGTGGGGGAGCCCAAGGCCCTCATGCACGAGATGCTGGAGATTACCGTGCCCCTGCTGCCCCCGGACCGGCCCCGGTACCTGATGGGGGTCGGCTCCCCGGAGGACCTGATCGAGGGGGTCTGGCGGGGCATCGACATGTTCGACTGTGTGCTGCCCACCCGGATTGCCCGGCACGGGACGGTCTTCACCCGGCGGGGAAAGCTGTCGGTCCGCAGCGCCGCCTTCGCCCGGGACTGGGAGCCCATCGAGCCGGGGTGCGACTGCTATGCCTGCCGGCACTTCAGCCGGGCTTACATCCGGCACCTTTTTAAGGCCGAGGAGATGCTCGGCCCCCGGCTGGCGTCCCTTCACAACCTCCGGTTCCTCCTCCGGCTGATGGAGGAGGTGCGCCAGGCCCTGGAGGCCGGCACCTTCGCCGAGTACCGCCGGGCGTTTTACGCGGAGTGGGGCCAGGGGGCCGAGGCAGGGGATACGGTCCCCGAGCCCGCCGACCCCGCCAACCGCTGATCGGAGCCCCTGCCCGGGCCGCCTTGCGGCGGCCCGGGCAGGGGTGTACCATTGGCAGTGGATTCCGACCGGCGGCCTTCCGCCGGGCAGGGGACGGTCCCGCCCGGCCCGCCGGTCTGCAAGGGAGCGTGCGCCGTTGGTCGAGTACCGCGCTGCCAGGCCCGAGGACCTGCCGGCCCTCCTCCCCCTGGTGGAGGCCTTTGCCCGGGAGCGGGCCGCGGCCCAGGGGCACCAGGTGCTCCGCCCGGACTTCATGGAGCATGCCCGGGCCGGGATGGAGCAGGCCCTGGCCCACCCCGCGGCCTTCGTGATCCTGGCGGAGGAGCAGGGGGAGCCCGTCGGCTACGGGGTGGGCACCCTCCAGGAGCCGCCCCCGCCCTTCGAGCCCAGGCCCTACATTTTTATCAGCGACCTCTACGTCCGGCCGGATCGCCGGGGGCAGGGAATCGGCACCGCCCTGGTGGAGCGGATCCGGGGCTGGGGGCTGGTGAAGGGGGTCTACCGGCTGAGCATGGTGGTGCCCCTGTCCATTCCCGCCGCGGTGCGGCTGGGGGCCCGACTGGGGTTCCGGCCGGTGGAACAACTCCTCTTCTGGCAGGATCCGTCCGACGAGTAGCGAAGGAATTCTGCGGCGACTTGGGCACAGGCGAGTTGGGAAGAACCGAGTTGGAAAGAAAAGAAGGTGGCCGTGGGGCCAGGCCGGCCGGGGGCCAGAGAAGGCGCGGCCGGCCCGGCCTCGCGGCCAGGAACCGGCAAAGGAGGCGGTCTCTTGGACCCGCAGCTGCTCAACCTGGTCTTCATCGCGGTGATGTTCGGGCTCCTGTGGCTCATGGTCATCCGGCCCCAGCAGCAGCAGGCCAGGAAGCGGCAGGCCATACTGGCCTCCCTCAGGGAAGGGGAAAAGGTGAACAGCA
>QGUP01000022.1 GCA_003242505.1 Bacillota bacterium | reverse complement strand
ATCTTGTTCCTGGACGAGGTGCACCGTCTACCGCCAGAAGGGCAGGAGATGCTCTTCTACCTGATCGACCGGGGGGAGTACCGCCGCCTCGGGGAGGCGGAACGGGTCCGCCGGTCCTCGGTGCTCCTCATCGCCGCCACCACCGAGCCGCCGGAATCCGCCCTCCTCAGCACCTTTTACCGGCGGATCCCGATGGTGATCCACCTGCCGGACCTCCGGGACCGGCCCGTGGAGGAGCGCCGGGAACTGATCCATCGTTTCGTGCTCGAGGAGCAGGAGCGGATCGGCGTCCGGGTGGTCCTGTCCCCCGACGCGCTGGAGCTGCTGCTGCGGTACGAGTGCCCGGGGAACATCGGCCAGCTGCGGACGGACATCCAGCTGGCCTGTGCCCACGCCTATCTGAATTATCTGTCTGGAAAGTCCAGGGTTGTCTGGATCGCCCCGGACGCGCTGCCGGAGCATGTCCGGCGGGGGGCGGGGCCGGGGGTGTCTCCCGGCGGCGCCGAGCCGGGGATCTCCTCCGGCGACGTAGGCCCGGGGATGTCCCCCGGGGGCGCCGGCGAATCGACCCTCGCCCGGGGCGAGGGGGGCGTCCGGCCTCCCGTCGACCTGCCTGCCGACCTTCCTTCCCACGTGCCTGCCAACCTGTCTCCCGACCTGCCTGCCGCCCTGCCTCCCGACCTGCCGGATCCGGGCCCCGTCTCCCGACAGCACGACCCCTACCGGCTGCCCGCGGAGTTTTACGACTACCTGGAGGAGCGGGTCCAGGCCCTGCGCCGGCAGGGGCTGGCGGACCGGGAGATCACCCAGCGGCTCCGGGGGGAGATCGAGGCCTATTTTCGCCGGTTCCTCCGCACACCGGTCCAGGGGGGCGGCCTCGCCCGGGAGGAACTGGCCCGGGTGGTGGGGGAGGAGGTGGTGGCGGCGGCCGAGGAGATGCTCCGGTACGCCGCCCGGCGGCTCAACCGGGAGTACGATCCGCGGGTGCTCTACGGGCTGGCCCTGCACATCCAGGGCACCCTGGAGCGGATCCGGAACGGCCGGGGGGTGCACGGCCACGACCTGGCCCAGCTCCACGGGGAATACCCGGCGGAGTTCGCGGTGGCCGCGGGCATGGTGACCATCCTCGAGCGCCGGCTCGGGGTGCGGCTGCCGGTGGATGAGACCGGGCTGCTGACCCTCTTCCTCCGGTCGGCCCACAGCCCGCCGGAGCCGGGGGAGGGCGGCGTAGGGGTCCTGGTGATCTGCCACGGCTCCGCCACCGCCAGCAGCATGGTGGAGTTTGCCCATGCCCTCCTGGGGGTCCGGGTCGCCCGGGCCCTGGACGTCCCCCTGGAGATGCCGCCCGCGGTCGTCCGCCGGGAGGCGGCCCGGCTGGTGCGGGAACTGGACCAGGGGAAGGGAGTCCTGCTCCTGGTGGACATGGGGTCTCTGGTCACGATGGTCGGGGACCTCCAGGCCGAGACCGGGGTGGCGATCCGGGCGGTGGACCGGGTCAGCACGCCCCTGGTGCTGGAGGCGGTGCGGAAGGCCAGCCTGCCGGGGGTGACCCTGGAAGAGGTGGCCGCCGCGGTGGCGGACCCACCGGCCTGGCGGGCTGCGCCCCGGCCGGCGGTGCTGACGGTCTGCCTGACGGGAGAGGGCAGCGCCCGGCAGCTCCAGCGCCTGGTGGAGCAGGGGGTGCCGGAACTCGCCGGCGCCGGGGTGGCGGTGGTCAGCCTGGAGATGGTGCCGGGACGGCCCCTGGGGGTGCCGGCGGGGCTGGTTCCCCTGGCGGTGGTGGGAACCTTCGACCCGCAGCTGCCGGGGGTACCCTTTATTCCGGCGGTCGAGGTCCTCCGGGGTCCGGGCCTTCTCCGGCTCCGGTGGTTGCTGACCGCCGCGGGACTGCTGCCGGCCGGGGGATCCACGGAACCGGCAGCGGCACCCCCGGCCCCTCCCGCCTTCTACCCGCCGGGGGCTGACGGGGCCGAACTGCCGCTGCCCCCGGATGCGATCCAGCGGGTCATGGAGGCCCTGGGGGAGGAATTGCGGTTTGTCAATCCCCGGCTGCTGGTGCCGGACATCCTGAGGGCCATGGGCCGGCTGGCCCGCTCCCTCGGCCGGTCCTGGGGCGAGCACCTCCTGGTCTGGGTGGTGATGCACCTGGGGGCGGTGATGGACCGGCTGGTCCGGGGCGAGGCGGTGCCGCCCAACCCGGAGGCGGAACTCTGGGCCGAGCGTTTCCCGGAGGTCCACGCGGCGGTGCGCGAGGCCCTGACAGAGCTGGAAGAGCGCTATCGGGTGCGGTTTCCCCCCGCAGAGGTGGCCCGGCTGACGGAGGTCGCGGTCATGGAGACCTCCTGAGTTCCACCCCCTGAGTCCCGTCTGTTTTGGCACGGGATTTGCGTAAGCATGAGGGCGGAGGCCATCCGGGAAAGGAGGTGAACAGGTAAGTGGTACGGATTCTGCTGGTCTGCTCCGCGGGGATGAGTACCAGCATCCTGATTCGCGCGGTGGAGAAGGAGGCCGTCGCCCGGGGGCAGCAGGTCTCGGTCCGGGCCGTCGGCACCACGGAACTGGAGTCCGCGGTCGGCGACGCGGACGTGGTGCTGGTGGCGCCCCAGGTGCGGCACCGGTTCCCCCAGTTTGCCGAGATCGCCCGGGCTGCGGGCAAGCCCATCGCCCTCATCGAGCCGAAGGCGTACGGCCCCTTCGGCGGGCCGGCTATCCTCGACCAGGTGGCCCAGTTGCTCTCAGGTTCCTGACCGGTGCTGCATCGTCCCATTCTGAGCAAGCGGGGTGAAACCGGCATGATGGAGCGTCTTCTTGCCTGGGTGGAGCGGACCCTGATGCCGCCCATGGCCAAACTCGGAGAGCAGCGGCACATCCGCGCGGTCCGGGACGGCGTGGTGGCCACCCTGCCTCTGGTCATCGTCGGTTCCTTCTTCCTCCTGATCGCCTTCCCGCCGGTCCCGGCCTGGGCCAAGGCCATGGAGCCCCACGTGGCCAAGATCCTGATCCCCTTCCGGCTGACGGTGGGGCTGATGGCCCTCTATGCCTCCTTCGGCATGGCCTTCAGCCTGGCCCGTTCCTACGGCATGGACGGCCTTACCTCCGGCATCCTGGGCATGGGTGCGTTCATCCTCACCACCCTCCCCCAGAACATCGCCCAGCTGGCCGACGGTTCCCCTGGCCCCGGGTGGGTGCTGCCCTTCGCCAACTGGGGCGGCCAGGGGCTCTTCACCGCGATGCTGGTCTCCCTCCTGAGCGTGGAGATCGCCCGGTTCCTGTACAGCCGGAAGCTGATGTTCCGCATGCCCGAGGGGGTCCCCCCGGCGGTGGCCCGGTCCTTTGAGGCCCTGATTCCGGGCTCGGTGGTGGTCACCCTGGTCTGGCTGGTCCGGGGGCTCCTGAACTTTGACATCCAGAGCGCCATCATGAACCTCTTCAAGCCTCTGGTGGTGGCCAGCGACTCCCTCGCCGGCGCGCTGATTCCGATCCTGCTCGTCACCCTGCTGTGGTCCGCGGGCATCCACGGCGTCTCGGTGGTGGGGCCGGTGGCCCGGCCTATCTGGTACGCCCTCTTCGAGGCCAACGCGGCCGCCGCGGCAGCGGGTCAGCCCCTGCCCCACATCGTCCCGGAGCAGTTCTTCCAGTGGTTCGTCTGGATCGGCGGCTCGGGCATGACCCTCTCCCTGGTGCTGCTGATGGTCTTCTCCCGGTCGGACTACCTGCGCAAGCTCGGCCGGGCCTCCCTGCTGCCGGGGATCGCCAACATCAACGAGCCCATCATCTTCGGTACCCCCATCGTCATGAACCCGGTCCTCGCGATCCCCTTCATCCTGGCTCCCATGGCGGCAGGTACCGTCACCTACTTCGCCATGAAGGTCGGTCTGGTGGGGCGCCCCTTCATCGCTCCGCCCTGGACCCTGCCCGGTCCCATCGGGGCCTACCTGGCCACCGGCGGCGACTGGCGGGCGGCCGCGTTGAACCTCTTCAATGTCTTCCTGGGGGTTCTCATCTACTGGCCCTTCTTCAGGGCCTATGAGCGGCGGCTGGAGGCGGAAGCGGAGGCGAAGAACCGGACCGCCTGATGGCCCCCTACCATCCTTCCACAGGCTGGAGGACTCCTGATGACGATTGAAGAGGCTGCCTTTGCGATCATCCTGCACGCCGGCAACGCCAGGGCCGAGGCCTACGCGGCCATCGAGAAGGCCCGGCAGGCGGAGTTCGCCGAGGCAGAGGAGCGCCTGGGGCGGGCCCGGGAGGAACTCCGGGCCGCCCACCAGGTGCAGACGGACCTGATCCAGAAGGAGGCGGCTGGGCAGGGCGTGCCGCCCAGCCTCCTCCTGATCCACGCCCAGGACCACCTGATGACCGCCAGCGCGGAACTCAGCCTCGCGGAGCAGATGGTGGCGCTCTGCCGGCGCCTGGCGGCCCTGGAAGGTCGGTTGGGAGGTGCCCGGGCCGATGGCTAGCCTCAAGATCGCGGTGATCGGGGGCGGCAGCACCTACACCCCGGAACTGGTGGAGGGGGTCATCCGCCGGTACGAGGCCCTGCCCGTGACCGAATTGTGGCTGATGGACATCGACGCGGAGAAACTGGCGGTGGTAGGAGGCCTGGCCCAGCGGATGGTGGCCGCGGCCGGCCTCCCCATCCGGGTGGTCCTCACCGGCGACCGCCGGGCGGCCATCGCCGGGGCGCAGTTCGTCGTCACCCAGTTTCGGGTGGGGGGGCTCCAGGCCCGGGCCCGGGATGAGCGGATTCCCCTCCAGTTCGGCGTCATCGGCCAGGAGACCACCGGACCCGGGGGATTCATGAAGGCCCTCCGCACCATCCCGGTGGTCCTCGAGATCGCCCGGGAGATCCGGGAACTCGCCCCGGAGGCCTGGCTCATCAACTTCACCAACCCCGCGGGCATCGTCACCGAGGCGGTGGCCCGGTACGGCGAAGGGGTCCGGGCGGTGGGGCTCTGCAACGTGCCCATCACCATGCGGAACACCCTGGCGGCGATGCTGGGGGCGCCCCGGGAGACGGTCACCCTGGACTACGTGGGGCTGAACCACCTCTCCTGGGCCCGGCGGGTGCTGGTCCGGGGCCAGGATGTCACCCGGCAGCTCCTGGACCGGATGGAAGAGCTGATGAATATGCCCAACATCCCCGCCATCGGCCTCGACCTGGAGGCGATCCGGGCCCTGGGGATGATCCCCTCGCCCTACCTCCGGTACTACTACGCCCGGGATGCGGTCCTGGCCAAGCAGCTCAAGGCGGAGAAGACCCGGGCCGAAGAGGTGATGGCCTACGAGGCCCAGCTCCTGGAGCTCTACCGGAACCCGGAACTCCGGGAGAAGCCGGCCCTCCTGGAAAAGCGAGGCGGCGCCTACTACTCCGACGCCGCCTGCGCCCTGATGGCCGCCATCTGGAACGACGCCCGGGAGGTCCACATCGTCAACGTCGTCAACTCCGGGGCCACCCCGGACCTGCCCTACGGGGCGGTGGTGGAGGTGCCGGCAGTGGTCGGCCGGGACCGGGTGACCCCCCTGGCGGTGGGGAGGCTCGAGCCGGCCATCCGGGGGCTGGTCCAGCAGGTGAAGGCCTACGAGGAACTGACGGTGGAGGCGGCGGTGACCGGGTCCCGGGACCTGGCCCTCCAGGCCCTCATCGCCAACCCCCTGGTGCCCTCGGTGCGGGTGGCCCGGGAGATGCTGCCGGTGCTCCTGGAGGCGAGCCGGCCGTATCTGCCCCAGTTCTTCCCGGAAGGCAGGGAGTAGGCCGTGGCCCGGGTGATCATCTTCAACGCCGACGACTTCGGTCTTTGCCCTGCAGTCAACCAGGGGGTCCTCCAGGCCCACGCCGCCGGCCCCGTCCGCAGCACCACCCTGATGGTCCACATGCCCGGCGCCGGGGAAGCGGCGGCGATGGCCCGGCGCACCCCGACCCTCGGGGTCGGGGTGCACCTGACCCTCACCGCCGGCCGCCCGGTGCTGCCGCCGGAGGAGGTGCCCAGCCTGGTGGACGCCGAGGGCCGGTTCTTCCCCCGGCGGGTCCACCTCGCCGGCCGGGCCCGGACCCAGGAGATCGAACGGGAGTGGACCGCCCAGGTGGAGCGCTTCCTGGCCTTGGGCCTCACCCCGACCCACCTGGACAGCCACCACCACGCCCACGCCATGCCCGAGGCCCTGCCGGCGATCATCCGGATCGCCCGGCGGTACGGCCTGCCGGTCCGGTCCCCCTCGCCGGAGGTCCGGGCTGCCCTCCGGGAAGCCGGGGTGGCGACGACGGACCACTACATCGGCGACTTCTACGACCGGCCCCGGGTCTCAGACCCCGGCTGGCTCGTCGAGCGGCTGGCCCAGCTGCCCGAGGGGATCACCGAGGTGATGTGCCACCCCGCGGTGGCGAGCCCCGAACTCGCCGCCCTCTCCAGTTACAACGACCAGCGGGCGGAGGAACTGGCCACCCTGCTGGCCTTTCCGCCGGAAGTCCTGGCGGAGCGGTGGGGCATCGCGGTCGCCTCCTGGGCGGCGGTGCGGGACGGCAGCCGTTGACCAGCGCGTTTTCAAATGACGAGAGCGTTTCCAACGCGGCCGGGAGGGCCGGGCGGTGTGGCCCGGAGCGCCCGCAGCCGGGAGCGCCCTCCGTAGCCGGGAGCGCCCGGGGTGAAGGTTCCCCGGGCGCCTTCTTTGTCTTTCTCATCCGCACCTGCCAGCCGTCGCCCCGGTTGCCTCCGGGGCCGGGGGCTCCCTCCCCGGGCGCGGGTCGCCAGCCCCGCCGGGTTATGTCAGGATAGCCGCCCCCGGCGCAAGGGGACAATAACCGCAGCCCCAAGGACCCACTCCGATTCGCACCTGGGGGGTGGCGGCGGTGTCTTCCCGATGGAAGGGGCGGGGGGCGGCCCGGGTGCTGGGGCTAGTCCTCGCGTTGGCAGCGGTCTTCTCCGTCCCGGTCTGGGTCCTGGCCGCGCTGCCCGGCCACATCCGGGTCGCCCGGGATCAGTCCCTGCACCTCGGCGGCTACCTGCCGGTCCCGATGACGGTCCGGGTGGCGCCGGCGGGGATCCTCCGGGTGAGCGGCGCCGAATCGGGCCCCGGGGAACAGCGGCTGGGCCTTGGCCAGCCCCTCCAGATCCAGGGGCTGGATCCCGGCCGGACCCGCCTGGACTTCCGAATCTTCGGCCTGATCCCCATCCGGCGGATGACCGTCGACGTGGTTCCACCCCTGAAGCTCGTCCCCGGGGGCCACTCCATCGGCGTGGTGCTCCGGTCCCGGGGGGTGCTGGTGGTGGGGGAGGCAGGGATCGCCGTCGCCCCCGGCACCACGGTCTACCCGGCCCGGGAGGGAGGGATCCAGGTCGGCGACCGGATTCTCCGCATCGGCAACCACGAGGCCCTGAGCGAGGCCCTGGTGCAGAAGGAGATCGAGGCCGCCGGGCGCCGGGGGGAGTCCGTGAAGGTCACCCTGTGGCGGCGGGGCCGGGAGATCACCACCCAGGTCCGGCCGGTCCTCGACCCCCAGAGCGGCCGCTGGCGCATCGGCCTCTACATCCGGGACGGGGCCGCCGGCGTCGGCACGCTGACCTTCTACGACCCCGGGTCCGGCCGGTACGGCGCTCTCGGTCATATCATTGCCGACAGCGAGACCGGACAACCGATCCCCGTCCGGGATGGACACATCGTCCGGGCGACGGTGATCGACATCGACAAGGGCGCCCGGGGCCAGCCAGGGGAGAAGGTGGGGGAACTGACCGGACCGGACCGGTGGATCGGCAGCATCGAGCAGAACACCCGCTTCGGCATCTTCGGCCGCCTGGAGGCGCCCCTGCACAACCCGCTCTATCCCGAGCCGATTCCGGTGGCCATGGCGGGGCAGGTCCGCAAGGGCAAGGCGGAACTCCTGACGGTGGTGGGGGGCGAGCGGCTGGAGCGGTTCGAGGTGGAGATTGTCGACCTCGCCCGATCGCCGGGGCCCGACGGCCGGCACATGGTGCTCCGGGTGACGGATCCCAGGCTCCTGGCCCGGACCCGGGGCATCGTCCAGGGGATGTCCGGCAGCCCCATCATCCAGGACGGGCGGCTGGTGGGAGCGGTCACCCACGTCTTCGTCAACGACCCGAGCCGGGGGTACGGGGTTCTGATTGAGTGGATGCTCCAGGAGGCCGGCTTGCTTCAGCCCCCCGCATCTTCAGGCCCCGGGGCCCCTGGCCCCGGGGCCCAAAACTGGCAGAATTCGTGGCCCCACGGTGTGCTTTCAGCGGCCAGACCTCTGCAGTTGGCAGAAAGTGGTGTACCGTGTGGTTGACACTGGGCCGCCAATGGGGTTACCATCCAGCCACAGCCTCTGGTGGACGGACCCGGCCCCGGGACCGCCGGCCCGGCCGGGCGTGTCGACGCCCCTGTACAGCCTTGCAAGACCTGACATAATTTGTAATTTGTCCGGGGTTCCTGAAGGTAAGGCTGGCAGGAGTTTCTTCACCGGGAGGAGAAAATTCAATTTGCAGGGCCGGGCGGTCACCGCAGCCAACCGGCCCAACCGGGGGGAGAACCGACTGTGGCCGTGGCGAAGATTCGGGTGCTGATTGGCGACGACAATCGGGAGTTCTGCGAGGTGCTGCGCACCTTCGTCGAGGGCCAGCCCGACTTCGAGGTGGCCGGGGTCGCCCACAACGGCGCCGAGGTGCTGGAGCAGGTGGAGCGGACCCAGCCCGATGTGGTCATCCTGGACATCATCATGCCCCATCTGGACGGCATCGGGGTGCTCGAGGAGTTGCGGGAGCGGCAGCTGCGCCGGCGGCCCCGGGTGATCATCCTGACCGCCTTCGGCCAGGAGAGCATCACCCAGCGGGCCCTGGCGATGGGGGCAGACTATTACGTCCTGAAGCCCTTCAGCTTCGACGTCCTGGCGACCCGCATCCGGCAGATGCTCACCTCCCCCGCCCCCGCCCCGGGACAGGAGCGGTCCTCGGGCCGGCCACACGGGCGTTCCCTCGACGCGGACGTCACACAGATCATCCACGAGATCGGCATTCCCCCGAACATCAAGGGTTACCGTTACCTCCGGGAAGCCATCCTGATCATGATCGAGAAGGATGGGCGCTTCGGCGGCATCACCAAGGAACTCTATCCCACCATCGCCCGGCAGTTCCAGACCACCCCCAGCCGGGTGGAGCGGGCCATCCGCCATGCCATCGAGGTGGCCTGGAGCCGGGGCAACCTGGAGATTCTCTCCGGCCTGTTCGGGTACACCATCAGCCGGGACCGGGGGAAGCCCACCAACTCCCAGTTTATTGCCGCGGTGGCGGACAAGCTCCGGATGGAGATGAAGGCCAGTTAGGCCCCGTTGGACGCCGCCGGAGATGGATCGCGGGTACCTGTGTCAGCCGGGTACTGTCATCCGGGGACGTGTCAACCGTCGGGCCCCGGTGGCCGCCGGGCATGGCGGCCGCCGGGGCCTTCCGTCTGTCTTCGGCACCCGGGCTGCCCGGATCCGGGCGTCTGGCGCCGCCGCAGGATGGCCGGATGAGCCGAGCCGCTGTCCCGGGAGCCCGGGGTTCCCCTGGCCAGGCAGGATTCGCCCCCGTTGCTGTCGAATCTTTTTTCTGCAAAGTCTTGCAAGGGGGCGCCGGCATGGCGGCGGGTCCGCTGCACGTGGTGATCATCGGTGCCGGCCAGGGCGGCATGGCCCTCCTCCGGTCCCTCCACGCCATGGCCCACGTCCGGGTGGTGGGGGTGGCGGACCGGGACCCCGAGGCGCCGGGGCTGGCCCTGGCCCGGGAACTGGGGGTGCCCACCGCCCTCGACTTCCGGGAACTGGTCGGCCGGCCGGAGGTGGACATCATCGTCCAGGCCACCCCCGATCCCACGGTGGAGGCGGAGGTGGAGCGGCTCAAGTGGCCCCGGGCGGTGGTGGTGGAGAAGGAGGCGATGCGGCTCCTCCTCTCCCTGGTGGAGGCGGAGGAGCGGGCCCTCCGCACCCTCCAGGCCAAGGAGCGGGAGCGGGACCTGGTCCTGGACTCCACCCACGACGGGGTGCTGGCGGTCAACGCCCAGGGACTCGTGAGCCTCTGCAACGCCGCCGCGGAACGGCTCCTGGGGGTGCGGCGAGAGGAAGTCCTGGGCCGGCCGGCCGCCGAGGTGATCCCCGGCACCCGGCTCCACGAGGTGCTGAGGACGGGACAGCCGGAGCTCAACCAGCAGCAGCGGATCGGGGAGACAACCATTATCACCAACCGGATGCCGGTGCGGGACGAGCAGGGCCGGGTGGTGGGGGCGGTCGCGGTCTTCCGGGACGTGACCGAGGTCCGGGCTCTGGCCGAGGAACTGACGGACCTCCGGGAGACCAAGGCGATGCTCGAGGCCATCATCCACGCCACCCAGGACGCCATCTCCGTGGTGAACGAGCACGGGATTCAGGTACTGGTCAACCCGGCCTACTGCCGGCTCACCGGCCTCCGGCCGGAGGAGGTCATCGGCCAGCCGGCGACGGTGGACATCGACCCCACCCAGGAGTCGGTCCACCTGCAGGTCCTGCGCACCCGCAAGCCCGTCCGGGGCAAGATCATGGTGGTGGGCCCGAAGAAGCGCCAGGTGGTGGTGGACGTCGCGCCGATCCTGGTGGACGGCCAGCTCAAGGGCAGCGTCGGGGTGATCCACGACATCTCGGAGATCGCCCGGCTGACGGAAGAGCTGGAGAAGACCCGGAAGATGGTGCGCCGGCTCGAGTCCAAGTATACCTTCGACGACATCGTCTGCATCTCGCCCACCATGCAGGCCGCGGTGGAGCAGGCCCGCCGGGCGGCGGAGACCCCGGCGACGGTCCTCCTCCGGGGGGAGAGCGGCACCGGCAAGGAACTCTTCGCCCATGCGATCCACAACGCCTCCGGCCGCACCGGCTCCCTGGTCCGGGTCAACTGCGCCGCGATCCCGGACCAGCTGCTGGAGTCCGAACTCTTCGGTTACGCCGACGGGGCTTTCACCGGGGCCCGGAAGGGGGGCAAACGGGGGCTCTTCGAGGAGGCGGAGGGGGGCACGCTTTTCCTTGACGAGATCGGCGAGATGGGCCTCCCCCTGCAGGCCAAGCTCCTGCGGGTCTTGCAGGAGAAGGAGATCCGGCGGGTGGGGGACTCCCGGCCGATCCCGGTGGACGTCCGGATCATCGCGGCGACCAACGCCAACCTGGAGGAGAAGATCGCCCGGGGGGAGTTCCGGGAGGACCTCTACTATCGGCTCAACGTCATCCCCATCGTGATCCCGCCCCTGCGGCACCGGCTGGAGGATCTGCCGGAACTGGTGGCCCGGTTCATCGAGCGGTTCAACCGGGAGTACGGCCGGAACGTCCAGGGGATCGACCCCGACGCCCTGGAGGCGCTGATGCAGTACCACTGGCCCGGCAACGTCCGGGAACTGGAGAACGTGATTGGCCGGGCGATGATCGCCCTGGACGTCCGGGAGACCCGGATCACCCGGGCTGCGCTGCCGCCCCTGGGCGGGCTGCCGGGCCGGGCCCCCGGTCCAGGGGCCCCGGCCGGGCCGCCCGCGGCCTGGCAGGGGGAGACCCTGGAGCAGGTGGTGGCCCGGGCCGAGCGGGCTGCGATCCAGGCGGCCCTGGAGGCCACCGGCGGCAACAAGACCGAGGCCGCCCGGCGGCTGGGCATCGCCCCCCGGACCCTCTACTACAAGCTCGAGCGGCTGGGCCTTCTCAGCCGCAGCCAGCACCCGTCGCCCCGGCGCTGACCGGTATCGGTCCGCCGGGGCGCTCGTTTTTGGGTCGTTCGTGGTCGACCGCGGGGGCTCACCTGGAAGGAAAATCCAGGGAGAGGGCGAATTGGTCTTTCCAGAAGATGGAAAGGCGGAGGCGTGGGGGATGGTGGAGACCAGGCGCCGGGCGGCGGCGGCCTTTCTCCTGGCTGCGGTCCTGGCGTCGGCGGCCGCCTGGCTCTTCGTACAGGAGGTGCTCCGTCACCAGGCGGAGGTGGGCCGGGAGCTGTGGGTGCTGGTGGCGGCCCGGCCGATCCCGGCCTGGCGGCCCATCGGCCCCGGCGACCTTGCCTCCCGGCCCGTGGCCTACCGGTACGTGCTGCCGGGGCTGCTGACAGACCCCGAGGCAGCCGTGGGCAAGGTCCCCGTCGCGCCCCTGGCCGAGGGGGAGCCGGTGCTGGCCGGGCTCCTCCGGGCTCCCGAGGACGCGCCGCCGGACCTCAGGGTGATCACCCTGGCGGTGGGCGACCGGGTGGTGGCGGAGCCCGGGATCTGTCTCTTATACAACTCTGACCCTGCCGACGAAGAAAAGGGGTTGGGCTCTGTGGGCGACCCATACTTATAAAA
>QGUP01000387.1 GCA_003242505.1 Bacillota bacterium | reverse complement strand
GATCTACACGGACGGCTGGCCAGCCTTCCAACTGGCAGGCTGGCAACTGCCCAGGCCGGAGGAACGCAGCGTTCCCCCCCGGCCGGAGGCGGAATGGGCAGACCGGATCTACTGCCACACGGCGGAGGACATGGGCGAGATTCCGGATGGGGCGGTGGGACTGGCCTTCACCTCGCCGCCCTACAACGTCGGGAAGGCATACGAGGGAGACCTTACACCGGCGGAATACCTGGACCTGCTTGCCCGGGTCGGGGCGGAGGTGTACCGGGTCCTGAAGCCGGGTGGCCGCTACGTGCTGAATGTGGCGGGCCTGGGCCGGAAGCCGTACCTGCCCTTGCCTGCCTACGTATATGCCGTGCACATGGCCATCGGCTTTCTGCCGGCCGGCGAGGTCATCTGGCGCAAGGGGGCGGGCATGTCAGGAAGCTGTGCGTGGGGGAGCTGGCGGTCTGCCCGGGCGCCGCGACTGCGGGATGTACACGAGTACCTGATCGTGTTTGCCAAGGAGCGGATGGAGCGGCCTGATCGTGGCGAGAGCGACATCAGCCGGGACGAGTTCCTGGAGGCCACCCTGTCGGTCTGGGAGATCCCGCCCGCGTCAGCGCGGCGGGTGGGCCACCCGGCGCCGTTCCCTGTCGCCCTGGCGGAGCGTGCCATCCGGCTCTGGTCGTACCGGTGAGACGTGGTGCTCGACCCCTTCTGTGGGTCGGGCACTACCTGTGTAGCGGCGAGGAGAACGGGCCGCCGATACGTGGGCTATGAGATCAACCCAGACTATTGCTGTCTGGCAGAGCGACGCGTGCGGGAAGTAGAGTCCGGACAGGTGCGGTTGGACCTCGCGGAGGTGGGGGCGGAGGTGAGGTGAGTGGAACGGTCGGGCGCCGGAGCCGGTCTCGTGAAGGGACTGGTCGGGCGGGCAGCCCTGACGGGGGCGCAGACGTTGCTGCGCTGGCTGTTGGGTCTGGTCGGCATTCCCGCAGCGGTGGCGATGGTTGCGGCCCTCCTTGGGGTCATGACGGTGCTGGCGGCTTTTGCAGAAGGCAGCCGGGAGGACCTCCAGGCGGCAGCCCGGGAGGCTGCGGCCGAGTACAGTGGTGAAGTCCGCAGCTTCGACGGCGCGGAGCGGGCCCATGCCCTGCCCCCCGGGCTGATAGCGGCGGTGGTGCAGCAGGCCGAGGTAGAGGGCCGGAAAGTTGAGCACCATGAGGCGGCTGCGGCGCTGGCACCACGATTCACATACCAGACGTACACGCTCCGGACCCTGCGGCGGGAGCCCACCAGTGACACGGGGGGAACGGAGCCGGCCTGGCAGGAGGTGGTGGAGACACAGAACGTGATGGCCCTGACCGTGGCGGAGACGTACCAGGGGACGTACACCTACCGCTACCGGGTGCGACGGGTGGATGCCGAGGATGGCTACCGGGAGGAACTGGAACGGACCGGGGTGGAGTTCACGCCGGTCCCGGAGCGGCTGGCGCAGATTCTGTCGGGACTCCTGGACCGGCCTGTGGAACAGTGGGAAGCTGCCTGGGTTGAGGGCCTCGCCGGGGACCTGAGCGACGGGGGCGACGCACCGGGTGGCTGGCTGCTGGCTGTGGCTCCGGACGAACCGGGCAGCGGTGGCTGGTCCTGGAGGTCCACGTGGTCCGGCATGGCTGCCGGTGACCGAGTGGTACCGGTGGAGGGTCCCATCACGTCCGAGTTCGGCTGGCGGGTCCATCCCGTGTACGGAACCCCGCACTTCCACGCGGGGGTGGACATCGGGGCTCCGGCAGGGACCCCGGTTCGGGCCGCCCTCTCCGGGCAGGTCCAGTTTGCCGGGGCAGCAGGCAGTTACGGCCTGGCCGCCATTCTGGATCACGGTGGTGGGATACATACGCTGTATGGGCATATGCGGGTCATCCGGGTGCGGGCCGGACAGGAGGTCGCGGCCGGCGAAACGCTGGGCGAGGTAGGAAGCACGGGGTTGTCCACCGGCCCGCACTTGCATTTCGAGGTACGCCGGGATGGCAAGCCCGTGGACCCGCTGGGATGGCTGGCAGGGAGGTGAATCCGGTTGGACAAGCAGGTGCTCCTGGCGACAGGCGACACTGCCCTGGACCGTCGGCTGGAGCAGGAACTGGGGTGCACGGCGATACCGGTCTACTATCGGGAGGCGCTCCGCCAACTGCCAGCCGGGTTCCGTCCGGACGTGGCCGTCGTTTCCACCCGCCTGCCAGGGCGTGAACCGCTGGTGGACTGCGTAATGGCGCTACGGCTGGCCGGGGTGCGGGTCGTGCTGATCGGGCCCCGTCCGGAGGCCGAGGAGCTGGAACAACTCGTGGCGCTGGGGGTGCATGACCTGCTGGTGGGCGACCAGCCCCTCAGCCGGATCGCGGCAGCCTGCCACCAGCCGGCGACCCTGGCTGAGGCCCTGGCCGTTCTGGAGCAAGCGGGTGCTGCGCCCAAGCCCGGCCGGTGGCGGCAGCTCATGCAAGGGTTGCGGGCCCGTATGGCCGCGGCCCTTCCGACCGCAGTCCGCCGCCTGGAGGTCGCAGCGCCCCCCCGCGTGGACCGTCCGGTGGCCCGGAATCCCGTGGCAGTAGACGGTGAGACAACCAACGATGGGACGGCCGGGAGCGACGGGGATAACTCCAGCGACAGGGCTCCCGACGCCGAGCCGGTCCCGGCGACTCTTCCGGTCCGGCATGTCGCCGGGCAGCAACATGAGGTCGGGCAGCAAGAAGAGGAAGCACCGGCGGCCCGGCTTCCGCCTGCCGGGGTAGTGGACAAGCCGGGGGTGCATGTAGAGGAAGAGGCGGCGAGGGCCAGGGGCAGCGGTGGTAGGGCCGCTGCCGCCTGGCCCTTACAGTTGCCGCCCGGGGGCCGGCACGTCGTTGCGGTGGTGGAGGCTGACCGGGCGGGGGGCGGACGGCTACTGGCCCGCCGGGCGCAGGGCCCAGCAACGGGGGGGGGTCCGCCCACGGGGGCGCCCGTCTCTTTTTAACATTTCCGG
>QGUP01000021.1 GCA_003242505.1 Bacillota bacterium | reverse complement strand
CCCTGGGGCTGGAGTTGATGGCCATCGTCACCCGGGTGATGCGCTCCAGCATGCTCGATGCCCTCCAGCAGGATTACATCCGCTTCGCCCGGGCCAAGGGGGTGAGCGGCTGGGCCGCGGTGCTCCGTCACGCCCTGCCCAACGCCCTGGTCCCCACGGTGACGGTGGTGGGGCTGCAGATGGGGGTGCTCCTGGGCGGCAACATGGTGGTGGAGACGGTCTTCGCCTGGCCCGGGCTCGGCCGGCTGGTGGTCGGCGCCATCTTCGCCCGGGACTACGCGGTGGTCCAGGGGGCGGTGCTCCTCTACGCCACCACCTTCGTCCTGGCCAACCTGCTGGTCGACATCCTGTACGTCTACCTGAACCCGAAACTTTCCCTGTGAGGAGGGGTCCCGTGTCGCTTCGCCGCCAGTTCCTGCCTCTCCTGGGCCTGGCCGGGGTCCTCCTCTACGTGCTGGCGGCCATCCTGGCCCCTTACCTCGCCCCTTACCCCCCGGACGAGATTAACCTCCCCATGCGGCTCAGGCCCATCGGCACCCCGGGGCACCCCCTGGGCACCGACCACCTGGGAGCCGACCTCCACTCCCGGGTCCTCTGGGGCGCCCGGGTCTCCATCCTGGTGGGCGTCCTCGCGGTCAGCCTCTCCCTGGCGGTGGGCGCCACCCTGGGCGCCCTGGCCGGGTACTTCGGCGGCTGGGTGGACGCGGTCTTCTCCCGGTTCGCTGACCTCCTGATGGGCTTTCCGTACCTTCTCTTCACCCTCTTCGCGATGGCGATCCTCGGACCGGGGATCGCCAACCTGGTCCTGGCCCTCAGCTTCAAGGGCTGGGTCGAGTTCTTCCGGCTGACCCGGGGCGAGGTGATGAGCGAGAAGACTCGGGAGTACGTCCTGGCCGCCCGGGCCCTGGGCCGATCCCCGGCGGCCATCATCGCCAGCGAGATCCTGCCCAACATCCGGCACTCCCTGCTGGTCCTCGCCACCCTGCGGATGGGGTATCTCATCGTCATGGAGGCGACCCTGAGCTTCCTGGGCCTGGGGGTGCCCCCCGAGGTCCCCGCCTGGGGGTCGATGGTCGCGGCCGGCCGGGAGTACATGGTCAGCGCCTGGTGGATCGCCACGGTCCCTGGCCTGGCGGTGGTGGGCCTAGTTCTCAGCATCAACCTCTTCGGCGAGGGGCTCCGGGAGGCCCTGGACCCCCGCCTCCGGAGCCTGTGACCGGGGAGGTGGCTGGGTGGCAAAGAGGCAAGAGCCGGTCCCGGCGGCCCCGGCGCCGGTGCTGGAGGTGCGGAACCTCACCGTCCACCTCCGGGCCGCCCGGGGGGTGGTCCGGGCCGTGGCCGGGGTGAGCCTCCGGGTGGCCCCGGGCGAGGTGGTGGGGATCATCGGCGAGTCCGGGTGCGGCAAGAGCACCCTCCTCAGCGCCATCATGGGGCTCCTGCCCCCGGGCGGCCGGGTGGTCGCCGGAGAGGTGCGGCTGGCCGGCCGGGACCTCCTCCGGCTGCCGGAGCGCCAGCTCCGGGCCATCCGGGGGCGGGAGGTGGCGATGATCTTTCAGGACCCCCTCACCGCCCTCAACCCCTTCTACCCGGTGGGATGGCAGATCGAGGAGGCGATGCGGGTCCACGGCCTCTGGCCCCGCCGGGCCGAGCGCCGGCGGCGGGTGCTGGAACTGATGGCCCGGGTGGGGATCCCCGACCCCGCCCGGCGCTACCACGCCTACCCCCACGAGCTTTCCGGGGGGATGCAGCAGCGGGTGATGATCGCCGCGGCCCTGGCCAACAACCCCCGGGTGCTCCTGGCCGACGAACCCACCACCGCCCTGGACGCCACGGTCCAGGCCCAGATCCTCGACCTCCTGGAGCGGATCAACCGGGAGCAGGGGACCGCCATCGTCCTGGTGAGCCACGACCTGCGGCTGGCGGGCCAGTTCTGCCACCGGATCGCGGTGATGTACGCCGGGCAGATCGTGGAGGAAGGGCCGGCACTCCAGGTCATCGAGTCCCCCCGGCACCCCTACACCCAGGCCCTCCTCCGGTCCCTGCCGCCCCTGGAGGGGGAGCGCCGGGCTTCCCTGGAGCCCATCCCCGGCAGCCCCCCGGACCTGGCGGCGCCGCCCCCGGGCTGCCCCTTCCACCCCCGGTGCCCTCTGGCCACCGACCTCTGCCGGCAGGCCACGCCCACCCTCAGGTGGGCCGGCGCCGTCGCCGGCGCCGGCCAAGCCGGCCAGACCGGCCACAGGGCGGCCTGCCATCACCTGCCGGACCCGGCGGAGGAGGCGATCTCCTGATGGCGATGGGCGGCGCTGCGGCCCCACCGGCCCCCCTGGTGGAGGTAGCGGGCCTGAAGAAGTACTACCCCGTCCGGCCCTCCCTCCTGGCCCGGCTCCTTCTGGGGGAGCGGAGGAGAGAGGTCCGGGCAGTGGACGGGGTGGACCTGGCCATCCGGCCCGGGGAGACCCTCGGCCTGGTGGGGGAGAGCGGCTGCGGCAAGTCCACCCTGGGCCGGCTCATCCTGCGCCTCGAGGAGCCCACCGCGGGCACCGTCCGGTTTGACGGCGCGGAGGTAACCCGGCTCCAGCGAGCGGACCTCATCCGCTTCCGGCGGCAGGCCCAGATCATCTTCCAGAACCCCTACGCCTCCCTCAACCCCCGGAAGACGGTCCGGCAGATCCTGGCGGTGCCCCTCCGCCTGCGGGGGGTGCGGGGCCACCGGGAAGAGGCGGAGGAGGTGGCCCATCTCCTCCGGCGGGTAGGCCTGGAGCCCCGGCACGCCGACCTCTACCCCCACCAGTTCTCCGGCGGCCAGCGGCAGCGGATCGGCATCGCCCGGGCCCTGGCTCTCAGGCCCCGGTTCATCGTCGCGGACGAGCCGGTCTCCGCCCTGGACGTCTCCGTCCAGGCCCAGATCCTGAACCTCCTGGCGGAACTCCAGGCCGAATTCGGCCTGACGTACCTCTTCATCTCCCACGACCTCGGGGTGGTCCGGCACATCAGCACCCGGGTGGCGGTGATGTACCTCGGGCGGATCGTGGAGGTCGCTCCCACCGACGACCTCTTCCGCAGCCCGGCCCACCCCTACACCCAGGCCCTCCTCTCCGCAATCCCCGACCCCCGCCGGACCCGGCAGCGGATCCTCCTGCCCGGCTCGCCCCCCAGCCCCCTGGCGGTGCCGCCGGGGTGCCCCTTCCACCCCCGGTGCCGGGAGGCAGGGCCCCGGTGCGCCCGGGAAGCCCCCCGGCTCCAGGAGGTCGCGGCGGGCCACCAGGTGGCTTGCCACCTCTACCACGGCGGCACCGGCGCGGCGGCCGCGGGGTAACCCTGGAACGGCAGGCTGCGGGGTGAGGACGGGCTGGTAGGCCGCGGGATAGGCCTGAGCAGGCCTGCCTCGGGGTGGTTCCGGCGCCGGCTGCCCCTGGCCTGGGCGCAGCATGCGGCGCCAGGGCGGCGGGCTGCCCCTTCCGGACAGGAACTGCGCAGCGAAAGACGAATTGGTTACCATACAACGTATCCGCACCGATTTCCACCGGAGGTGGAGCCATGAGTCCCGCACCCGAGACCCTGGACGGCTGGTACGCCCTCCACGACATCCGCCACATCGACTGGACCGGCTGGAAGGACCTGGACCCGGCCCAGCGGGAACAGGCGGTGGCGGAAGCCCAGGCCTTCTTCGCCGCAGCGGAGCGGGTGGAGGACGCCCCGGAGGGGAGCAGCGCCTGTTACGCGGTCCTGGGCCACAAGGGCGACCTGCTGTTCCTCCACTTCCGCCCGACCCTGGACGCCCTCCTGGCTCTGGAGCAGCGGCTGAACCGTCTGGCCCTGGCCCGGTTCCTCCGGCCGGCCACCTCCTTCGTCTCCGTGGTGGAGCTGAGCCAGCACGGGGCCGCAGCCCGGGCGGCGGCGGGCGAGGCAGCCCCGGGCGACGGCAGGGCGCCGTCCCCCGAGGACCAGGCCTACCTGGAGCGCCGGCTGAAGCCCAGGGTGCCGGACATGGGCTATATCTGCTTCTACCCCATGAGCAAGCGCCGGGGGGAGCACCTCAACTGGTACACCCTCCCGCCCATGGAGCGGGCCGAACTGATGAAGGAGCACGGCCTGACCGGCCGCAAGTACGCCGGCAAGGTGATCCAGGTGGTCACCGGGGCCATGGGCCTGGACGACTGGGAGTGGGGCGTCACCCTCTTCGCCGACGACCCCCTGCAGTTCAAGAAGATCGTCTACGAGATGCGATTTGACCGGGTAAGCGCCCAGTACGGCCTCTTCGGCTCCTTCTACGTGGGCCGGCGGCTGACCCCGGATGGGCTGGCGGAGTTCCTCAAGGTGTAAACCCGCGCGGCCGGGCCCAACAAAGCAGCCAGGCCAAAAAAGCGGCCGGGCTCCTGCCCGGCCGCTTTTCCGCGCGCTTCCCCGCCCCGGCTACCCTTCCTCCTCCTTGCCGGCCACGAGGGACCGGAGCCGGAGGGCGGCCTGGTAGACCTCCCGCCGGGGAACCCCCTGTTCCCGGGCCACCGCGGCCACGGCCTCCTTGAGGGAGCACCCCCGCTCCACCATGACCTGAACCAGCCGGGCCTCCAGGGACAGCTCCCCGGTCCCAGGAGCAGCCGTCGCCGCCGGCGGGTCGTGCTCCACGTGGACCACCACGGTGTACTCACCGTACCCGGCGTTCGGGTCGGCCTCCAGCTGCCGCACCACCTCGGCGATGGGGCCCCAGTAGGCCCGCTCGTGCTTCTTGGTCAGCTCACAGCAAAAGCACACCAGGGCCTGGGGGAACTCCGCCAGGAGCGCCCGGGCCAGGTGGTGGATCCGCCGGGGCGACTCGTAGACCACAAAGGTAGAGAGCCGCCGCTCCCGGATGCTCCGGAAGACCTCCTTCAATTCTCCCTCTTTCCGAGGCAGAAAGCCCAGGAAGGTGAACTCCCGGGCCGGCAGCCCGGAGACCGAGATCGCGGTGGCCACCGCCGACGGCCCGCTCACCCCGTAGACCGGGATCCCCAGTTCCCGGGCCCGGCGGACGATCTCGGTGCCGGGGTCGGAGATGCAGGGGGTGCCGGCGTCGGAGATGAGGGCCACCTTGATTTCCTCGGACACCAGGCGCTGCAGCACCTCGGCCGCCCGGGACCGCTCGTTGAACTTGTGGTAGGAGACCAGGGGCACGTGGATGTCGTAGTGCTGCAGAAGCCGCTTGCTGTAGCGGGTGTCCTCCGCCAGGATCAGGTCGCAGGACCGGAGGACCTCCAGCGCCCGGGGCGAGAGGTCAGCAAGGTTGCCGATGGGAGTGGCGACCACGTAGAGGGTTCCCATGTGACCGCACCTCGGGATTGTCGCGGGTGGCCGGCGTGATCCCGGACCCGCCGGCCGGCCCGCCCGCCGGCGGCCGGTTCTCCAGGACGTAGACCAGTTCCGTGGGCAGCTCGAACTGCCCGAGGAGCCGGAAGTGGGTGGTGAGCATCTCCCCGTACTGCTGCCGGTAGTGGCGGCCCATCCCCTTGCCCCGGCCGCCGAGGCTGGTGAGGGGGAAGGAGACCGCCAGGTACCGGGTCCGGAGCCCCTGCAACAGCGCCAGGGACCGGCCCGGGGCCTGTTGCTCCAGGACCGGGAGGAACTTCAGCACCAGGGCCAGGTCCGCCGGGTCCTCCGGGCACCGGACCGTCACGTCCTGCACCCGCCCCTCCCCGGGCCAGCCGATGGCCGCCAGGAACCGGTTGGCGTAGCCGATGGCCAGGCCGTCGATGTCGCAGCCGATATAGTGGGCCCGCGCCGGCAGTTCCATGTAGGGGATGGAGAAGGGATTGAGGCCGCAGGCCACGTCCAGGATCCGCCCCGGCGTCCCGGTCAGGGCAAAGATCCGCCGGTAGAATTCCCGGTAGTAGGGCAGCCGCTCACCGGTGGAGTTGTGGATCCGGAGGGCCGTCTCGCAGACCTCCAGGACGGACGCGGCCCAAGGGGCCACCGTGGCCGCCCCCGACCGCTCCAGCTCCCCCAGCAGCCGCTCCAGCCGCCGCAGCTCCTGGGGCGAGACGTAGGCGGCGTAGATCTGGTGCAGCTTGTTCTTGACGGCCTTCACCGCCTCCCGGGGGCTCCGGCGCTTCGCCAGCTCCGCGGCCGCCAGCCGCAGCACCGTCTCCGGGGCGATGTGCCGGTACTTCGGGGTGGCGGCGATCTGCCGCAGCACCTCTTCCGGGGTGAAAGTTTCCGGCCTCACCGCTGGCCCTGCCGCTCCTTCTCGCGCAACTCCTTCCGGATCAACTCCATCAACTGGGCGTAGAACCGGAGGTTGTGGATGGTGGCCAGCCGCAGGGCCAGGCTGTCCTCGATGCGGAAGAGGTGGTAGAGGTAGGCCCGGGAGTAGTGCCGGCAGGTGTAGCAGTCGCAGACCGGCGAGAGGGGCCGGTCGTCCCGCATGTGCTCCCGGTCCTGCATGTAGAGGGTCCGGTAGAACTCCCGGCCCTCCAGCCGGACCTCCTCCAGCCGCTCCGCGTTGAAGACGTAGATCCGCAGGTGCCGGGCATCCCGGGTGGGGATGACGCAGTCGAAGAGGTTGTACCCCATCCGGGCGCAGGCCACCACGTTCTCCGGCTTGCCGACCCCCATCGCGTACTTGGGCAGGTGGTCGGGCATCAACTCGGCGGTGTAGGCCAGGATCTCCTCCACCAGCCGGTTCTCCTGGTCCAGGGGCCAGCCGCCGAAGCCGTAGCCATCAAAGCCGATCTCCTTGAGGGCCTCGGCGCACTCCCGGCGCAGGGCCCGGTCGCCGCCCCCCTGGACGACGGCAAAGAGCAGGGGCCGCCGCTCCGACCCCCGGTACATCTCGCCCACCAGCCGGTCGAACTCCTCCCGGCAGCGCCGGGCCCACCGGATGGTGGTCTCCACCGACTGCCGGTTGACCTCGTAGGGGTCTTCCGGGTGGGTGCACCAGTCCAGGCACATGACGATGTCCGACCGGAAGGCCATCTGGGCCTGGATCGCCTTCTCCGGCGAGAGCACCACCTTCTCCTTGCCGCCGTCGGGGGAGAAGATCACCTCGTTCCGGCGGACCACCCCCAGGCGGGGGTTCTCCCGGAGGAGGGAGTAGACCTGAAAGCCCCCGGAGTCGGTGAGGATGGGGCCGTCCCAGCCGCAGAACCGGTGCAGCCCGCCCAGGTGCGCGATCACCCGGGGGCCCGGGTGGCGCAGGAGGTGGTAGGTGTTCATCACGATCCCCGGGGTCCCGGTGCCCCGGACGTCCTGCGCGTCCAGGGCCCGCACCACCCCCCGGGTGCCGTCGGGGAAAAAGGCCGGCAGTTCCACCGGCCCGTGCAGGGTCTCCAGGGTCATCCGCCTTGCTGCCACCCGCGATCCCGCCCCCACCTAGCTCGCCCGCCGCTTCTCCAGTTCGATGATCAGGTCCCGGAGCTCCGCGGCCCGCTCGAAGTCCAGTTCCTTGGCCGCCTGCTTCATCTCCCTGCGCAGCTTCTCGATGACCGGGCCCAGGGCCTCCTTGGGCAGGTTGTCGAAGTCCAGGGGCTTGTCGTCGGCCGCCTCCACGGGCTTGGTGGCCCGGATCACGTCCCGGACGGGCTTGACCACCGTCTGCGGGGTGATGCCGTGCTTCCGGTTGTACTCCATCTGGATCGCCCGGCGGCGGTTGGTCTCGTCGATGGCCTTGCGCATCGAATCGGTGATCCGGTCCGCGTACATGATCACCTTGCCCTCGGCGTTCCGGGCCGCCCGGCCGATGATCTGGATCAGGGACCGCTCGGACCGGAGGTAGCCCTCCTTGTCCGCATCCAGGATGGCCACCAGGGAGACCTCCGGGATGTCCAGCCCCTCCCGGAGGAGGTTGATCCCCACCAGGACGTCGAAGTGCCCCAGCCGGAGGTCCCGGACGATCTGCATCCGTTCGAGGGTCTCCACGTCGGAGTGCATGTACCGGACCCGGATGCCGAGCTCTTTCAGGTAGTCCGTCAGGTCCTCGGCCATCTTCTTGGTCAGGGTGGTGATCAGCACCCGATGCCCCCGGGCCACCCGGTCCCGGATCTCCGCCACCAGGTCGTCGATCTGCCCCCTGGTCGGCCGGACCTCCACCTCGGGGTCCAGAAGCCCCGTGGGCCGGACGATCTGCTCGACGATGTACTGCTTCGGCACCCGGGAGAGCTCGTAGTCCCCCGGCGTGGCGGAGACGTAGATGACCTGGTTCACCCGCTCCTCAAACTCGTGGAACTTGAGGGGGCGGTTGTCCGCCGCGGAGGGGAGCCGGAAGCCGTAGGCGATCAGGTTGTCCTTCCGGGACTTGTCCCCGTTGTACATCGCGGCGATCTGCGGGATGGTCTGGTGGCTCTCGTCGATCACCAGCAGGTAGTCGTCCGGGAAGAAGTCCATCAGGGTGTAGGGCGGCTCCCCGGGAGCCCGGCCGGTGAGGTGCCGGGAGTAGTTCTCGATCCCCGGGCAGTACCCCAGTTCCCGGAGCATCTCCAGGTCCTGCCGGGTGCGCATCTCCAGCCGCTGAGCCTCCAGGAGCTTGCCCTGGGACCGGAGGTAGTGAAGCTGCTGCTCCAGCTCCTCCTCGATGCTGGCGATGGCCCGCTTCAGCTTCTCCTCCGGCACCACATAGTGGCTGGCCGGGTAGATGGCCACGTGGTCCCGCTCCGCCAGCACCTCGCCGGTAAAGGGGTCAAACTCCGAGATCCGCTCGATCTCGTCGCCCCACCACTCCACCCGGATGGCCCGCTCCGAGGAGCCGGCGGGGAAGATCTCCACCACATCCCCCCGGACCCGGAACTTGGTCCGGGTGAAGTTGATGTCGTTCCGCTCGTACTGGATGTCCACCAGCCGGCGGAGGACGAAGTCCCGGGGGATCTCCATCCCCCGGCGCAGGGAGATCGCCAGATCCCGGTAGTCCGCCGGCGAACCCAGGCCGTAGATGCACGAGACGGAAGCGACGACGATCACGTCCCGGCGCTCGAAGATGGCCATGGTGGCGCTGTGCCGGAGCTTGTCGATCTCGTCGTTGATCAGGGCTTCCTTTTCAATATAGGTATCGGTCTGGGGGATGTACGCTTCAGGCTGATAGTAGTCGTAGTAGGAAACAAAGTACTCGACCGCGTTGTTGGGGAAGAACTCCTTGAACTCCGCGGCCAGCTGGGCGGCGAGGATCTTGTTGTGGGCGATCACCAGGGTGGGTTTCTGCACCCGCTCGATCACCCCGGCGATGGTGAAGGTCTTGCCGGTGCCCGTGGCCCCGAGGAGGATCTGCTCCTTCACGCCCTTGAGGATCCCCTCGGCCAGGGCCTCGATGGCCTTGGGCTGGTCACCGGTAGGCTTGAAGGGGCTGACAAGTTGAAACCGGCCCATCGCCGTCCCCTCGCTCTCCCTGACGCTCCACAGCGTGTTCTGTCCCTCACAGTCAGACCCATTATAGCACAGCCCCGCCGCTGCCGCGGCGCCGGAACCGAACAGGTTTTCGCACCGCAGGGGTGGCGGCAGCGTGCGGCGTAGTCCAGCGCAGAAGCGGCAGAACGGAGGGATCCCGATGCATTTCACGCTCCAGTGGCGGCCGGCCCCCGCAGGGCCCGACCCCGCTCCGGAACAGGTGGCCGCCGCCCTCGCCCGGGCCGCGGCTGAGGCTCTCCTCACCCGGGCCGGGGCGGACCCGCTGGCCTTCCACTATGAGAACCCCCGCACCCGGGTCGCCGCGGATCTGGCGGTGGGCCCGGGGATCGCCGCCCGGATTCCCCTCCCTCGGGCCCGGTTCCACCTCCTCGAGGTGGAGGACCTCCTCCGCCGGGTGCAGGGGGAACTGGGGGGCGAGGTGGTCGCCCTGGGCCTGGAAGCTCATGAGGGGGATTGGGCCGCCGCCAACCGCCTGGCCCTGGCGGCCCTGGGCCCCCGGGCCGCGGAGTACGCCCCCCTGCCCCCGGAGCACGGCGAGGCCTGGTGGCGGTTCACCATGGCCCGGCAGGCCTTCCGCCTGGCCTGGCCTTCCGCGGATGTGATCATCCCCGACCTGATGCTGGTCCGCCCCCGGGAGGGCGGGCCCGCCGCCCGGCTGGTGGTCTGGCCCGAGCAGGCCTCCAGCCTCGTCCTGCCCGAAGCGGAGTTTGTCGCCATCCGCCGGGCCCCCCGCCCCTTTGCCCCGGACCCCCAGCCCCCTGCGGGGCTGATCCCCTGGGCCGACGCGGTCGCGGCCCTGGGCGATGCCCTGGAGCGCCACGAAACGCCCCTGCCCCACTGGCTCTACCGGGGCGGCGAGGCTCATCCCCTCCGGATCCGGGCCCTCCTGGACCTGGCCCGGGTGCCCGGGTCGGCCTACCGGCCGGTGCCGGCGGACCGGGTGGTGGACGGGCCGTGACCCCGCCGGAGGGCTGGCCCCGGCTCCTCACGCTGCCGGAGGACGGGCCCCGGCGGCTCACCCCGCCGGGGGGATGGCGCCGGCTGCTCCGGGAGGTCCCCGGCGCCCTCGGCCGGCTCCTGGGGCGGCGGGCCGCGGGCCCCGTCCGGGACCCGCTGCCGCCCTGGTGGCACTGGCGGCACGTCACCAAACTGGACCCGGACCGGCCCCTCGGCGACGCCGCCCTGGCCGCGGTCCTGGCCAGCGGCACCGACGCCATCCTGGTGGGAGGCACCCAGGGGATCACCGGGGCCAAGGTGCTCCGGCTCCTGAACCGGCTGGAGGGGAGCCCGGTTCCCGTCGCCCTGGAGGTCTCGGAGCCCGAAGCCGCCATCCCCGGGGTGGGGCTCTACTTCATTCCCCTCCTCCTCAACAGCCGGGAGGACCGGTGGCTCATGGCCCCCCAGGCGGTGGCCATGGGGCGCCTCCTGCCCCGGTACGGAGCCCTCATCCCCTGGGAACGGATGTGGCCTTCGGCCTACCTGGTCCTCAACCCGGAGGCGGCCGTCGCCCGGCGCACCGACGCCATCCCCCTGGGCGCGGCGGAAGCCGCCGGGTGCGCGGCCGTGGTCGGCCGGATCTGGCGGCTTCCCCTCTTCTATTTGGAGTACAGCGGGCGGTTCGGCGACCCGGACCTGGTGCGCCGGGTGAAGGCAGCAGCCGGCCCCGGGTGCCGGGTCTGGTACGGCGGCGGAATCCGGTCCCCCGAACAGGCAGCGGCCATGGCCAGGGTGGCCGATACCGTAGTGGTGGGCAACCTGGCCCACCTGGAGCCGGAACGATTGGCGGCCACGGTCCAGGCCGTCCGGTCGGTCCCGCCGCCGGGTTGAGCCGCGGCCTCGGGCCTGGGAGGCGGGGGAGAATGTATGGTCACCCGTCGCTGCCCGGGTACTCGGGCAGGAGCGGACCCGGCGCCTCCCGGGCGGGCGTAGGGGTGCAGTACCCGAAGGAAGGCAGCAGGACTTTCACCCGGGCGGTGACCTCGTAGACGACGCAGAGGCTGGCCGCGCAGCAGATCTCCTCGGCAAGGCCGTCGCCGTCCAGGTCCACCGGATGGCAGAAGCAGGTGCCGTGCACCTCCGCGCCGACCTGGGTGCCCGGGGGAGCGTGGAGCTGCAGGGTGCGCAGGTGGACGAAGTGGACGGTCCGGGGCGGCTGGTCCCCCATCCGCAGGGTGGCAGGCAGGGTGATGGCGACGGTGACCGTGGTCAGCCCGTCCTGCCCCTGGACGGCCTCCCCGACGATGCGGGTCTGGGCCCGCTCGGGGTGGAGGGATCCCTGTACCTGGGTGCCGCTGGGGACCTCCCGGACCGGGACGTTCCGGGTCAGGGTGACCTCTTCAAAGCAGAAATCGTAAACCTTGTCCACGGTGAGACAGACGATCTCCGCGGGTTCCGGCGGGCGGTCACCCCGGATCGGCCCCGGCCGGACCTCCTGCAGGCCGGCGCCCATCTCCTCGACTTCCCGCGCCATGGACTGTCTCCCTCCCTTGGCCGGCAGTCAGGATCTGCGGCGGAAATCAGATTTCGTTCCATGGTACGCCGGCGCCCGAGGGAGGTGCCTGGATCCAGGATCTCCCGCACCTTGGTCCCGGCTCCCCGCGCATAGGGATGTTGGCGAGACGGAACCGGGGGGAGGCGCTGCGGTGGCGCACGTCCGGGTCTACCTGGGATGGGCCCTGCTGCTGGAGACCGGAGCATCCGGCCTTGCCGCCGTCCGGGAACTGGCCCGGGCCCTGGAGCTCCCGGCTAACTGGGACCGGGAGCGGAGCCGCCTTTACCTGGCCTCGCCCCTCCGGGGGCTCTCCCTGGTGGTGCGGGCGGAAACCGCCCGGGAACCGGCGCCGGCAGCCCGGGCACCCACCGGGACGACCGGCCCCGCCGACCCGCCGGCAGACGGGGCGGACTCCGCCGCGGCGGCCGCCCTCGCCCGGGCCCTGGCAGGCGCGGGCGCCCGGGTGCGGGAGGCAGTGGCGGGGGGGGGGCGCCCCGCCGTCTCTTTTTTACA